>JASLBJ010000184.1 GCA_030146725.1 Sphingomicrobium sp.
ACAGCTCCGACTGTCTGAATGCCGACTGTCTGATTAGCGACACTTGCGTGGCATTCCTGTCACAGCTGCCTTGTAAGTTGCAGCATGGCCTTTCGGGCAGTTGCATCCATTTAGCTATTCGCCCGTATCTATAACTTCGATTAGCGGGAGACTTTGATCCAAGTGCAGCGGTTCAGCGCCTCGTCGAACTCCGGTTCTCGGAACGTTGATCCGGGCGGTGGCGAGGATGCGGCACTATCCTTGCAACGGGTGTTCATGCCGCACTCTGCACTGATCGATCGTCAGCCCGCGGCGAACCTCAGTCTGGCGCCGCCCAATCCTCTGGTGAGCAAGCTCCAGCGATTCGTCCGCCTCGATGAGGAGGAAGCCGCAACGCTCGAGCGGATGACCGCCAGCTCGCGCATGCTTCCGGCCGAACACGTACTGTTCCATGAGGACAGCCGGCCCGAGCATGTCTGCGTCATCCTCAGCGGCATGGCGTACCGCTACAAATTGCTTCTAGGCGGTCGCCGGCAGATCCTCGGCTATCTGATTCCAGGCGACGTCTGCGACACGCATTTCGTGCTCTTCAACCAGCCCGATCACTGCCTCGCGCTGGCCGGCGATTCGCTGGTTGCAAGGGTGCCGATCAGGACGATCGGAATCGCTGCCGGCCGCTATCCGCGAATCGAACGCGCGCTGATGCTGTCGGCCCTGCTCGACCTCGCCATCCTGCGCGAGTGGCTGCTCAACATCGGACAGCGCAACGCCGTTCAGCGGCTTGGCCACTTCCTGTGCGAACTGCATTTTCGCGCGCATGCGGTCGGGCTGGTCGCGTGCGATGGATCGGTTGCGATGCCGCTCAACCAGTGTGCGCTGGCCGATGCGATCGGTCAGACTCCAGTGCACGTCAATCGCACGCTGCAGCGACTTCGGCGCGACGATCTGATCTGCCTGCGCCAGCGCCGGCTGACCATCCTCGACCATGCCCGCCTGGCCGAAGAGAGCGGGTTCGACCCGCAATACCTGCGCGCACTGCACATGTGCGATTGAAGCGCGGCGTCGACTGGCTCATGATCGCGGATGCGTTCGCGGCGGCGAAAGCAAGATCGCTGAAGCGGTGATCCGGGCAGCGCGCCGGCAGGCTTGAGAGGGTGGATCGGCAGCTGGCATGTGGCGTGAGGCAAGCATTCCCCGCCGCAAGCGCATTACCGCACTTGGCACGGTGCTTGGCCTGCATGCTTTGATCGTCGCGCTGGTGCTTGCCAGCCGGTCGACCTTCGCGCCGCCTGCGGAACCCGGATCGCTGACGGTGGTGACGATTGCCGCACCGGCGGCGCCCAGCCCTGCTCCGCCGCCGCCGCCGACGCCGGAGCGTGTCAGCAAGCTTGCCGAGAACGCCGAGCCGCCGTCGACCGCCGAGGCGGCACCCGCTGCTTCGGCGGCGGGTCCGCCCGGACCGGCGTGCGCGACGCTCGAACTGGTGATGAAGGCGGTTGCGGCCGATCCCGACGCGGTGCTTGCGGTGCGCAACTCGCCGCCCGAACTGCGCTCGGTCGCGGAGGCGATGATCATCTGGAACGAGGGCTGGAGCGCCGCGGCGATCAGCGCCGATGCGCCGCTCGGGGCTGCCCGGACGGTCGTCGAGCGGACGCTTGCGGGCCTCCCCGACGGCTGCCTCGACGAGCAGGTGACCGGTCCGCGGCTGGTGCCGGTGCAGGGCGAACGGGGCACGATGTTCGTGGTCATCGGGTCGGGCGTGTGGCGCTGGCGCGAATTGCTTGCCGTCCCGGCTGCGCCGGTCGGCACGGTTGGTTCGAAAGCGGCCGGTTCAGACGCGGGCGGGCCGGGGCGGCCGGTCAACCTGCGCTGAGCCGCGGCGGTTAGCGGGCGCCGCGCTCGAACTGAATGTCGGTCACCAGCCGGGTGCCGTTCTCATGGCCGAGCTGGACGAAGATATCGACGGTCGAACGGATGTAGTCGACCAGCTCACCTCGGCCGAGCGCGGTTCCAGCGGAGATCGACATCATCGCGAGCTGCTCGATCGCGCCCGCGGGCGAATTGGCGTGGACGGTGGTGATCGATCCCGGATGGCCGGTGCCGACCGCGCGCAGCCAGCTGATCGCCTCGCTTCCGCGCACCTCACCCATGATGATGCGGTCGGGCCTCAGGCGAAGCGCCGCCTCGACCAGGTCGGCGGGGCTGACCGATGCCTCGCCAAGCTTGCCGCGAACCGCGACCAGCCCGACGGCGTTGAGGTGCTGGAGCTGGATCTCGGGCGTGTCCTCGATCAGCACGAAGCGCTCGCTTGCCGGCGTTTCCTTGAGCAGCGCATTGAGAAAGGTCGTCTTGCCGGTGCCCGTTCCGCCGGAAATGACGATTGTCTTGCGCGCGCGTGCGGCAGCGGCGAGGAATTCGAACGGTTTGCCGTCGGCAAGCAGGCGGGCAAGCGCAGCATCGCGCTCCTCGCGCTCGCGCGCGGCCGAGCCGACCTGGTCGAACGCGCCCGCCGCGTGGTAATCGGCAAGGCGCAGGTCGGGCATATTATGCTTGCGGATCGCCGCGATGACATTGCCGCGGGTCGCGGGCGGCGCGCAGATCTGCACTCGCGCACCGTCTGGCAGGGTTGCGGCAAGCAGGGGATGCTCGCGATTGATCCCCTGGTCCGAAGCGGCGGCGATCTGCCGTGCAAGGCGCCACAGCGAGGCATCGTCGAGCGCGGGAACGTCGTGGCGCTCGGTTCCGGTGCGCGTGTCGAGCCACAGCTCGCCAGGCCGATTGATGTATAGATCGGTGACGTCGCCGCGGTCGAGATGCGCGGCAAGCGGCGCCAGGAAGGCGTCGAGATAGACGCGCTGCGCGTTGATCATCGAGTCGGGCCGACCTGCGAAAAGTCGAGGTCCCGGGCGACAAAGATGCGGACGTTGGCGCCTTGCCGGGTAGTGATTGTCGGCGGGATGTCGGCGCTCCGGGTCGCCTGGCCGGCGAGGCTCGACGCCTCGCCCGCGGACCCGACGATGATCGTCGATCCGCCCGAGGCGCTGGCTGCGGCCGCGCTGATCCCGGCCGAAAGCACCGAGGTCAGGATCGCACCGCCGAAGCGCTGGAGGAAGTGGCGGTTGACCTTGCCACCGATGCCGCCGCGGCCGAGCTCGTCGGTGGCCGGCGATGCGAGTTCGATCGACACGCCGTCGGGACGGATCAGCCGGGTCCACAGCACGAAGATGCGCGACGCGCCCTGCGCAATGCCCGACTTGTACTGGCCGATGACCCGGCTGCCCGCGGGGATCAGCACGGCCGAGCCGTCGAAGCTGTAGACGTCGCGCTGGACCGTTGCGCGGGCAAAGCCTGGCAGGTCGGAGTTGAGCGCAGTTTCCATCACGGCCCCGATCACGGCGCCCTGCGGTACGAGGCGGTCTAGGCCCGTCATCCGCGACGCGCGGGCGACTTCGACCCCCTCATTGCCGACCCGGCTGGAAAATTGCTCGGTTTCGCTGAGGTTGCGGTTGATCATGGGTGGCGGGAGGCGAGCGCCGTCGCTTCCGGGCTGGCGGGCGGGATCGGCCTGCGCGAGGTCGACCACGAGGCTCGGCGCGCGTGCACGGTCGGCCAAAGCGTCGACCGGCGCGACCGGAACGGTCGACTGCGCCGTCGTCGTATAGACGCTTGGCGGGACATAGGGGGTCGGCTGCGTCGCCGTGCTGGCGGCCAGGGTCACTGCACTCGGCGTGGGCACGAAGTGGGACGGTGCGGCGGGAGCGGCCGGAGCGGCGGCCTGGACCATCAGCTGGGGTGCGCCGGGGCTCGTCACCGCGGCAAGCGGCGGCAGGCGATCGCTGTCGTCCTGCGCGGCGCGCGCCTCGGACAGCCAGGAGAACACCCCGACGCCGAGCAGCGCCAGAGTGATCCCGATCCCGGCGACCGACGTCGGGCGGGGCGGGCGGGCAACGACGGGCCGCTTTACCAGGAGGGTTTCGCTCATCGTCTGTCCTCGATTCCGTAGCTGACCGTCGCAAACTGCGTTCCGGAGCGAAGGGTGAAGCGGCCGCTGGTCTCCTGGACGACCATCACCCGGCCGCGCATGGAGGAATTGACCAGCGATTCGTCCTTGCCGGGGCCACCCGCGAAAATTGCCGGGATGCGCGCTTCGGGCGAGAACTCGAAATAGGTCATCAGCCCGTCGTCCCACACCCGCGCGGGACGCAGCGCCGGCTCGCCGGTGACGGTGTAGGCGAAGTTGAGCGGCGCCGGCGGCGGTGGCAGCGGCTCCTCCACCGCAGCGACGATTTCGCGCGGGAATTCGAAGCGCACGACCCACGGCGTGGTCTCGAGCCGCGCGCCGGTAGCCAGCGAGAAGGCGTAGCGGCGCCGGTCGGTGACCACCGTCATGTTGGTCGTCGCGTTCCTGACGAGCGGCTTCAGGAACAGGTTGCGGGCGCGCTTGTTGGGCGTGACCTGCCATGCCTGCGCATCGCCGATCGAGACATTCTCGATGCGCTCGTCCTCACCGAATTCAAGCATGATCTGCCAGCCGAGCGCACCGCGCAATTCGATCACTTCATCGGGGCTGTAGAGCACCGACTGGATGTGCGGATCGGCGAGCCCGGGCTCGGGGAGGCGCGCCGCGGTCAGCAGCAGCAGGCCAAGGACGAGAGCATGCTTCATGATACGAATCCTTCCGCATCGCGCCGATAGCGCGTGACCTGGAAGCCGAGCGGATTCTCGAACCGATCGGCTTGCCGGAGCGGCTTGCCTGAAAAGCCAAAGCTGATTGCCGCAACGTAATTGCCGACCTGGCCACCGCCGCCGCCGACTGGGGTCCGGGTCGTGGTGAAGCGGACGAGCGCGGTACCGGCACTGAGCAGCGAGACGCTGCGGATCTTGACCGCAACCGTGTCCCCGCGATTGAGGGTGTTAAGCGGGCTGGCCGGATTGGTCGCGGCCATCTCGGCGACATAAGCAGCGGCGGCGGGCGGCGCCGACAGGATCTGCACGCGGCGATACTGCTGCGCGAGATCGGTCGAATCGAAGGTCTCGCGAGCAGTCACATAGCCGGCAAGCTGCGCCTGGATGACGGCCTCGTTCTGGCTCAACGTGCCGCTCTTGAGGAAGGTCGCGGGCTCGACCGCGCCGGTCTGGCGGTCGACCGTCAGCACATAGGGCTGGACGGTCTTGAGCGGGAGCATCAGCGCGAGCGCGAGCGCAAGCAGCAGTGCAAGCACGCCGGCGCCGCCGGCAACCCGCCATGCCATGCGCGTCTCGCGTGCGGCACTGCTCGCCTGGCCATCGGCCCAGCTTCGCGCTGCCGCGAAATAATCGTCCTGCTGACTCATTTATCTCTCCGCGAGGCCGCGCGCGACCGGCGCGGCGAAGCCATTGATCGGGCCGAACCGCGCTGCAGCGGCCCTGCCTGTATCACAGTGTTTCCGGCTGTTGCCTGAACCGCATCGCGGCCGTCGCGCGCGGTGCTGCTTGCGCGCGTCGTGCCAAGTGACTGGATCCGGGTGGCGGATTGCGGCTGGTCGCGTCGCGCGATGCCCTCGAGCACGCGCGCGACTGCCGGTGAGGCGGCAGGTCCCGTCGCCATCAACTGGCGCTCGCGTTCGCTCAGCCGATCGGTGACTGTCGTCGACGTGGTGGTTGCGACCACGGGAGCGGTGCGGCTGCTGCGGGCAAGCACGATCCCGCGTCCGATGCGCCCGCCGGCGCGCACGGCCATCACCATCGCGATCGCGAACACGCTCGCGACCAGGCCGATCGGCATGACGGACGCGGTCTCGAACCGGCCCGCCGCCTGCTCGGCAAGGAGCCGCCTGATCATCGGCGCGAGGATCGCGAACTCGATCGCTGCGACCAGAAATACGAACAGCGGCGCAAGCGCTGCGGCGGCCATGGCGCCAAGCCAGTTCTGCGCCACCTTGCGGGTCGCGTCGAACAGCAGGAAGCCGGCCATCGCCGGGGCGATCGCAAGCAGGATCGCAAGCACGACGCGAGTCGCGACCAGCAGCCCCACGGTGGTCAGGGTCATCAGCACCGAGGCGATGCTGAGCACTGCGCCGGCCGCCGCGGGACCGCCGACCAGCGGCGAGGCGATCCCTGCACGGCTGCGGTAACCGACGCTGGCGTTGCCGAGGTCCTCGAGCGCCCGTTCGAGACTCAGCAGCGGCGGCGGAGCGCCAATGCCGACCAGCAACTCGCTTGCAACCTGGCCGGGACCACGCGCGAGTCCGTTATAGGCAAGCACCTGCCAGCTCTCCCACGAGGTTGCGATCAGCAGCACGACGCCAAGCTTGACGGTCAGGCCGACGGCATCGGCAAGGATGATCCCGCGGCCGAGCAGCAGGCGATAGCCGAAGAATGCGACCGCAATGACCATCAGCCCGGTAAGCGCGAGCGATACCGTCCCGCCCGGCTGCGCCAAAGCCGCATAGCCGCGCTCGATCAGTCCGAATGCCTGGCAATCGGTATCGTTAAGCAGCCGGGTCGCGAAGCGGTCGGCCGAGGACGGCGTGCAGAAACTTCCGTTCACGCGACCGCCAGCAGCCGCGGAAGCCAGGCGTCGGGATCGTCGCCCGTCTGGCCGCGGATTTCATCGAGCAGGCGGACGGTGCGCTCGCGGCCCGACAGCACCGTCAGGAGATTGGGTTCGGACGCGAGGTTGAGGCGCACGACGACGCTGTCGGAGCCATGCTTGACGAGGAACGCTCGAGCGGTTTCGGGAATTGTCCGGACCAGCTCATACTCGTGCGCCGTGAGGCCGAAGCCGTCGATGTAGTCGGATGCCTGGGCCGACGAATTGGCCATGAAGATCTGCGTTCCGGCTTGCTCGATGATCGCCGAGGCGATCTTGCTGTCGAGCGCGTCGGAGGCCGACTGGGTCGCGAAACCGACGATCCCGCCGCGCTTCCGGATGGTCTTCTCCCAGTCGCGAATGCGGGCGACGAATACTTCGTCATCGAGCGCCTTCCAGCCTTCGTCGACGACGATGATCGTCGGCTTGCCGTCGAGCCGTTCCTCGACGCGGTGGAACAGGTACATCATCGCCGGCGAGCGAAGTGCCGGCTGGTCGAGGATCGCGGTCATGTCGAACCCGATCGTCGCGGTGTCGAGTTCAAGCCCGTCGAGCTCATTGTCGAACAGCCACGCATGCTCCCCGGCCGAATGCCACGGCGCGAGGCGCGCCGCGAGATCGTTGCCCGATGCGCGCCCGCGCCCGCGGAACAGCTCGGCGAGGTAGCGCAGGCGGCGATGCGCGATTGGCCCCGCATAGCTTGCGTCGATGGCGTCGGCGATCCAGCCGAACTCCTCGACGGTCGGCGGATTGCCTTCGCCGGTCGCGAGCTTGGCGACCCATTCGGACAGGAAGCGGCGGTTGCCCGGCGTGTCGGGCAGCGCCAGTGGATTGAGCCGCGTCGCTTCGCCCGGGCGAAGCGTGTCGTAGGTGCCGCCGATCGCGCGCAGGAAGATCTCCGCGCCGCGATCCTTGTCGAAGAAGATGATCCGCGGATTGTAGCGGCGCGACTGCGCGAGGAGGAAGCCGAGCACCACCGTCTTGCCCGAGCCCGACGGCCCGATGATGGTGAAGTTGCCAAGATCGCCGCGGTGGAAGTTGAAGAAATACGGGCCCGCGGACGTCGTCTCGAACAAGGTGACCGCGTCGCCCCAGTGATTGCCGGACGCTTGGCCGACGGGGAAATTGTGCGCGCTCGCGAAGCCGGCGAAATTGGCCGACGAGACCAGTGCACGCCGCGCAATATAACCGAAATTGCCGGGGAATTGCGCCCAGAAGGCGGCCTCGAGGCCAAGCTCCTCGCGCACGGCGACAAAGCCGGCGTCGGACAGAGTCGCCTGGATCTCGCCGATCGTCGCGTCGAGCTCGGCCAGGCTCGCGGCCTTGATCATCACCGACAGGTGATGCTCGCCGAACAGCGATCGGCCGGCGGAGACCTCGTCCTTGGCCAGGTTGAGCTCGGAGCGAAGCGAAACCGCCGCGTCGTCGGCCGAGCGCATCCGGCGCAGGGCAAGATCGATCCGCTCGAGCGCAGGACCGCGATCGACCACCGCAAAGCTCTGCGTCACCGTCATTTCGAACGGCAGGCGGTAGAGGTCGTCGAGCATTCCGGCGCCGGTCTCGGCCGGATAATCCTTCACCGAGAGGATCGCGGCAACCTCGGCCGGAGCGCCGTCGAGCGGTCCGAACTCGATCGCGTCGGTGCCGAAGCTGATCCGGCGGCGGGCGAGCGCATGGCCGAGATCGCCCTGCGGCAAGAGCATCGGTGCGGTCGTTCCGTTGAGCAGCGTCGCGAGGAACTCGGCGGGTTCGGAGCCGAGCCCGGCGGGCAGGTCGTAGCTGCTAAGCAATTGCGGGCCGTAGGGCTCTAGTGCGGCAAGCAGCGCCTCGCGCGCCTGGTTGAGCTCGCGCAGGTCGGCCATGGTTTCGCTGCGCTGCTGCTGGCGATCGCCGGTGAACAGGCCGAGCAATTTGTCCGCCGCGCGCGCGCGCCCGGCAAGCGGGCGAATGACGAGCGTCAGATAAAGGTCGTTGACGTACAGGCGACGGGCGGCGAGCCGGTTCCGCCAGCTGTCGTCGAGTGCAGTGCTGAACGGGTCGGCAAAGCGGCCATCGAGTTCGGGGGCAACGGCGCGGCGGACAACATGGTGGACAAGCGCGAAGCGGGCGGAGGCGACTGCCTGGAGCATGGCGTCGCGCGCCGCCTTGCGGGCCTCGAGCTGCGCTGCATCGATCGTCTCGAACGGCAGGCCTTCGAGGCGGATGACCTGCATCGCGAGGCCGTCGCGAGTGAGGATCGTATGCTCGTCGACCTGCGCGACATAAGGCAGATGCTCGCCGACCGCCTTTTCGCGCGCTGCGGCCCGGTCACGGACGGTAGACATTGGCGCCCCACATGTTGCGGTTGGGAACACGCGGCACGCGCCGCAGCCGGGTCAGCCACAGGGACATGATGTGCGGATCGCGCAGGTGCGCGGCATAGCCGAGGGCATGGAACAGCAGTGCGGGCAACAGCGCAAACAGGCTCTTGAAGATCAGGAACAGCTCGGCCGCGAGGATCCCGTTGAGAACGAAGAACGGGTAGGTCACGCCGGCAACCATCTGCGGCCGGGCAAGCGCCCTGAAAAGCCGATCGCCTGCCATGCTCAGCCGCCCGCGACCGAGCGGATGCCGCCGACGATCGACGCCGCGCCGAACAGGATGAACAGGCCGAGCACGACGGTCGCGCCATATTTCCAGTTGATCCGCCCGGTCAGCATCAGGAAGCCGACCGCTGCGACGGCGATCACCGCGACGGCGGTCGCGACATTGCCGAGCAAAGTACCCTGAAGCCAGCTGACCGCTCCGACGATCGGGCCTGAACCGGCCGGGTCGGGCGCTGCATATTGCGCGTTTGCGGAACCGGCGAGCGCGACGAGTGCGATGGCCAGACGGGATAACTTCATAGTGACGGCACCTCAATGACGGAAGCAGCCACCGGCGGCAGCGGCTGCGGCTGCCGCGAAGGCTGGGGCTGCGGCTGGAGCGGCGGCACGGCGATCAGCGTCGGCGCCGTGGGGCGCCAGCGGCTCATGATCTTGGACACATAGTCGCGCGTCTCGCGATAGGGCGGGATCCCGCCGAAGCGCAGGACTGCGCCGGGACCCGCATTGTAGGCGGCAAGAGCGAGCGGGACGCTGCCGCCAAACCGGTCGAGCTGGCGGCGCAGGTACAGCGCGCCGCCATGGATATTGCCGGCGACGTCGCGGGCATCGACTCCGAGTTCCGCGGCCGTTCCGGGCATCAGCTGCATGACGCCAAGGGCGCCCTTGGGACTGATCGCGCTCATTCGGCCGCGGGATTCCTGCCACGCCACCGCCTGCAGCAGCGCGGGGTCGATCCCCTGGCGGCGCGCCGCATCGTCCAGCAGGTTGACCGCATTCACTGCAGCGACCCTCATGGCGGCGGCGGTGACCGGCTTATCCAGGTTGATCGGAAGCGCTTGCTCGGTCGTGAACTGGGTCGGACCATCGAAGGTCAAAGCCTCCCCCGAGGCGCTGATCTCGATCACCTGGGCATTGGCCGGAGCCGCCGCGGCAAGGATCGTCAGGACTGTAAAGAACAGGGATTTCATCTCTAATCCATATGATCGGGCGCGTAGCCCGGCGTTGGCGACAGCGAAACCATGATCGACAGCGATGCAATCGCGATCAGCCAGCTCGCAAACACTTTCAATACAATAGCATAGCCCCGCGACTCGAGCCACCTTTGAAGCACAAAGGCGAGGCCGAGTGGAAGCGCCAAAACCAGTGCGCCGCGATTCGCGCTGACCGATGCTGCCGCCCCTACCCATGCCCCGCCATTGATGCCCACCGCAACTGCTCCGGCAAGCGGCAAGCGCCGGATAGCAAGGACCAGGGCGGCGGTCACTATTGCGCTGATAAGTAGCAGTATCATGACAGTCGCGCGAAGTTCCTCCGCGACAGGGACGAACGAGGCGAGCAGGCCGGTCAGCGCAAGACCCGCAAAGCCGAACCACGCCGAG
>JASLBJ010000282.1 GCA_030146725.1 Sphingomicrobium sp.
GCGCACCATGTCGTAAGGCGCGACGGTCGAGGCGATCTCGCCCGCGCGAAGCGTCATGCGGCGGCCGTATTCGCCGCGTCTGACGCCCTCGATCTTGGTCGAGACTCCAAGCTGGTTGAGCAGATGTCCGAACGTGTCGACATCGGCGAGCCGCGGCAGGTTGCCGAGCGTCAGTTTCTCGTCCGTCAGAAGCGCGCACGGAAGCAGGGTCAGAGCCGCGTTCTTGGCGCCCGAGATCGGTATTTTGCCTTCAAGGCGCTTGCCGCCCTGGATCCAGATGCTGTCCATCGATGCGGTTTAGCGAGAGTATTTGCGCTGTAAATGGTCCGACGGTCGAGCGGGGCGGCGCGTCCTGTCCGCCCCGCGTTTCGCGCGCAGGCGGCAGGCCTGACGGAGGGGTTACGGTTGGGCAGGAGGAGCCTGTTCACCGGCCGCGCGCCAACCCCGGCGAGGACAAGAGTGCCTCGGCCTACGCCTTTTCCAGCGTGCATTGCAGCGGGTGCTGGTTCTCGCGCGCGAAGTCGGTCACCTGGGCAACCTTGGTCTCGGCAACCTCGTAGGTGAACACGCCGCAAACGGCGACGCCCTGCTGGTGGACCTGGAGCATGACTCGAGTCGCATCCTCGATGCCCATCGAGAAGAAGCGCTGCAGGATGAGGACGACGAACTCCATCGGTGTGTAGTCGTCGTTGAGCATCAGCACCTTGTAGTTCGACGGCTTCTTGGTCTTGGGCCGGGTGCGGGTCGCGATCCCGGTCTGGCCGTCGCCTCCGCCCGGCCCGCCATCGTCCAGCCCGCCATCGTCGACCCCGCCGCCGTCCTGACCGGGCTTGTTGGCCATCGATGTGAAGTCGTTGCTCATTGCAGCCCTGAATATGGCAAGCGACGGACCACCCGCAACCCACTGCCGGCGCCAGGCCACGCAAAAAAGCGGCCGCCCCGTGAGGAGCGGCCGCTTGATGCTAGCTGACAGGAGAGAGGGTGTCAGGCAGTGAAGCTGTTGATGCGCTGGACGTTGGCCGATGCGCGGTTCGACAGCGGCTGGAACGCCTCACCGGCGAGCTTGACCATCGACTCGGTCAGGCGCGACGTCTCGGCAACCATGCGGTCGAACGAGCTGCGGGCGAACTCGCTCTGGAGCTGGACGAACTCGGTCGGCGACTTGGCTTCGGCGAGCGTGCGGATTGCGTCCGCGGTCTGCTCGACGCCCTGGCGGCCGCGAGCAACCACGTCCTGGCCGATCGAGCGCGCGCCTTCGCTGGCGAGACGGCCGGCTTCGACGATTGCCTCGACGTTCGAGCGCGTGATGTCGGCCATGTCTTCAGCGGCCTTCTGGCTGCGGCGGACGACGTCCTGGCTGCGCTCACCGGCACCGGCGAACAGGTTCTGGCCAGCGCCAGCGAACATGTTCTGGAACGGCGCGAAGCCCGCGCCGTTGAGGCCGGCGAAGCCGTTGTTGTCGGTGAAGTTCACGTTCTCGGTCCTTTTTGCGCGAGCGGCCGGAGCGGCCTTGCTCGAGGTTGCGGGGTTCGGGGTTGCGGTGCGGGCGCGGCGAGCGGCCTTGGGCGCGCGGGTGGTGCGCTTGGCAGTCGCGTCGCGCTTGGCCTCACGGCGGCTGCGGGCGGCCGCGGCGCGCTCGGCCTTGGCGGTTGCAGTGGCGGTGTCGCGAGCGACCTTGACCGCCGTGTCGGCAACTGCTGCTGCAACCCGGGCGGGAGCATTGGCTGCGGTCTGGGCGTCGTTCTTGTTGTCGTCGGCCATGGTGAATATTCCTTCGGGTGCGTGTTTGCGGGTGATGTGGTCCATTGGCTGGACGCTTCTCTATGCTGCAGTGCACAATAAGCCAGTTGCGCTACCATTTCAAGTGTTTTTGTGCGCTGCACCATCGGCGACTTGACGCTGCCCCGACGGTCACCGCAAAGGTGCGGCATGAGCCTCGACAACGACCCGCCGCAACGTCGCCGCCGCGGCCTGCTGATCGTCCTTTCGTCGCCATCCGGCGCGGGCAAGTCGACGGTGTCGCGGCTGCTCCTCGATGCTGATCCCGGCGTCACCTTGTCGGTCTCCGCAACCACTCGTCCCAAGCGTCCGGGAGAGGTCGACGACGTCGACTATCATTTCGTCGACGACGCCGAGTTCGACCGGCTGATCGAGGCCGGCGAGTTCGCCGAATGGGCGCCGGTCTTCCAGGGCCGCTACGGAACGCCGAAGGGGCCGGTCAAAGCCGCGCTCAAGGACGGCCGCGACATCTTGTTCGACATCGACTGGCAGGGCACGCAGCAGCTCGAAGCGGCCATGGGCGAGGATCTGGTGACGATCTTCATCCTGCCGCCGTCGATGGCCGAGCTCGAGCGCCGGCTACGCTCGCGCGGCACCGACAGCGATGCGGTCATCGCCAGCCGAATGGCGCGCGCCGAGGCCGAGATCAGCCACTGGCCCGAATATGATTATGTGCTGATCAACACCGACGTCGAGCAGTGCCTTGCGCAGGTGCAGGCGATCGTCGCGGCCGAGCGGCTGAGGCGCACGCGCCAGCTCGGGCTGGTCACGTTCGTGCGGGAGTTGGTTTCGGGTTAGAGGCGGGCGGGGTCACGAGGGCGGCCCCGTGACGTCGATCCGGTCCTGGCGCGCCGGTCGGCCGGCCTGCGCCGGCTCTTCGCATAACCGGCGCTCGCTGCGCTCCGCTTTGGTTAGGCTTGGCGGCTTAGGCTTAGAAAACTTGCGGCCGCCAGGAACTCGCGGCGGCGGTTGGCAAGCACCAGCTCGGCTTCGGCGTCACTGCCCCATTGCTCGAGCTGCCAGCGCTCGTCGAGGCTGACGACGTCCCACGCAGCGTCGGCGGTCATCGCGGTTTCGACGACCGCCAGCGCAGCCAGCAACGATCCTCCGATCGTCACCAGCGGCGACAGTGCGGCGAGGTGGAAGTCGCCGAGCACGTCGACCGCATGGGCCAGCCGGCGCACCGTTGCGGCCGGCTGGGCGACGTGGAGGATGCCGGTCGTGACGACGAAGTCGACATCGAAGCGCCGCCGTGCCCAGACCAGCACCGGGTCCCACTCGCGCGCCTGGCGCTCAACCAGTGCACGCGGCGCCTCGGCGCGGTAGCAGACGAGGTCGGCTTCGCCGTATCTGGCGAGCGTCGCGGCGAAGGTCGCGCGGTCGGCACCAGCATGGTCGATCGCGGCATTGGCAAGCCCGGTCAGCGGCATCAGGCGCGGGTCGATCGTCTCGCCGACGTCTGCCCATTCAATCGCAACCGCGCGCACCAGCGGCTCGGTCGGAAGCAGCAGCTGCGCGCGTGCCGGGGTGCGCACCGGGCGGCCGTCGAGCGACACGCTCCAGCCATTCTCCTCGCGCGTCGCTTCGACGATGGTCCAGAAGCGTTTCACTTGCCGTCCTCGCGCTCCCATGCGCGCTTGAGCAGGCGCGGCGCGACCACCGCATCGATCGCGCCGAGCACCGCAACGATCCCGCCGAGCACGGGCCACCCCCCCTCGCGCAGCAGGTCAGAAAAGGCGATTGCGGCGCCGAGGAAGAACAGCGCCAGGCCAGCCAGCCGGACCAGTGCAAATAGATGAAAGCGGCGCTTCCACAGCGCGTCGTCAACCACGGTGGGGCTCCATCAGCCGCGGCAGCAGCGCGAGTACGTCCAGCGGCGCGTCGGCCACGCCGTGCGCGCCTGCCGCGAGCAGCTCGTCAGCCGGGTGATAGCCCCACGCCGCGCCGATCGCAGTCGTCCCCGCCGAGCGCGCCATGTGCATGTCGAAGCTGGTGTCGCCCACGACGAACGTGGTCTCGGGCGCGGCACCCGCGTCGGCCATCGCCTGCACGACCATCGCCGGATCGGGCTTGGACGGGTGGCGATCGGCGGTCTGCAACGACACGAACCGCGCGTGCAGTCCGTGCCCGGCAAGGCAGTGGCCGAGCCCGCGGTCCGACTTGCCGGTGGCAACCGCCAGCTGCCAGCCGGCGGCCTCGAGCGCATCCAGCAGCTCGGGAACGCCGTCGAATAGCGGCTCCTCGATCCCGCCGGCGTCGCGCAGCCCGGCGAAGTTTGTCTTGTAGTCCGCGACCAGCCGCTCGAGCTCGTCTCGCGTTGCCGTCGGCGCAAGCTGTCCAAGCGCCTCCGACAGGCTGAGCCCGATCACGCGCCGGCATTCCTGCTGCGGCGGGATTTGGCGGCCGTGCTGGGCAAGTGTCATCGACACCACGGCCAGGATCGACGCGCCGCTATCGACCAATGTCCCGTCGCAGTCGAACACCGCGAGCCTGATCACCGTTTCTTGCCAGCCGGAGGCTTGCCCCGGGGCGCCTTGCCTGCCGAAGGCTTGCCCGTTGTCGGGGGCGCACCGCGCGAGCGCCGCTCGCCCTTGCGCTCGCGCCGCCGGGTCTTGGCCGCCGCCGCCGCGCGCTTCTCCTTGACCTCTTTCGTCGCAGCCGGATCGCCGCGGTCGAGCGGGAGCATGTCGCCGGCCATCGCCTCGAACCCCAGGGTCGCGAGGCTTTCGGCGAAGTGCGGCGCAAGCTCGGCGGTGACGTCGATCGTCCCGCCCTCGGGGGCATCGATGCGGATCCGCCGCGCATGGAGGTGGAGCTTGCGGCTGATCCCGCCGGTCAGGAACGCGGCCGCTCCGCCATATTTCGCGTCGCCGACGATCGGATGGCCAAGCGCCGCCATGTGGGCGCGAAGCTGGTGCGTGCGGCCGGTAAGCGGCTGAAGCTCGACCCACGCGGCGCGACCTCCGGCGAAGTCGATCGTCCGGTAGCGGGTGCGCGCCGCCAGCCCGTGTTCCTCGTCAACTTGCATCTTCTCGCCGCCGCTGCCCGGCTGCTTGGCGAGCGGTGCGTCGATCTCGCCGTCCTCGGGCGAGGGCACGCCGACGACCAGCGCCCAATAGACCTTGCGCGCGGTGCGGCTCGAAAAGGACTTGGCGAAATGCCCGGCGGCACGCGCGCTGCGGGCGACCAGCAGCGCGCCGGACGTGTCCTTGTCGAGCCGGTGGACGAGCTTGGGCCGGTTGCCCGCATCGTCGGCGAGCCCGTCGAGCAGGCGGTCGAGGTGCTGGTGGGTCTTGGTCCCGCCCTGCGTCGCAAGGCCCGGCGGCTTGTCGAGCACGAACGCAAAGGCGTCGCGGTAGATGACCATCTCGCGCACCAGCTCGGCTTCCTCGGGCGTCAG
>JASLBJ010000190.1 GCA_030146725.1 Sphingomicrobium sp.
GCGCGGGCCTATCACGCCGGGCTCGAGCCTCAGGTGCGTGCCCGCAACCAGTCGGCGTTCGTCGCGTCGGAGGACATGGTGATGGCGGCGACGGTCGCGTTCGGGATGGGGATCGACAAGCCCGACGTGCGCTTCGTCGCCCATGCCGGAATCCCCAAGTCGATCGAGGCCTATTATCAGGAAACCGGCCGCGCCGGGCGCGACGGCGACCCGGCCGAGGCATGGCTGTTCTGGTCGGCCGAGGATTTCGCGCGCGCGCGGCGGCGGATCGAGCAGGAGGTCGAGCCCGAGCGGCGGCCGGGCGAGCGCGAGCGGCTCAATGCGCTGGCGGCTTTGGTCGAGGCGCCGGGGTGCCGCCGGGCGATCCTGCTGCGCCATTTCGGCGAGAGCCCGCCCGACTCTTGCGGCAATTGCGACAATTGCCTCGAGCCGCCCAAGACACTCGATGCGACCGAGGTGGCGCGCAAACTGCTGTCGGCCGCGTTCCGGACCGAGATGCGGTTCGGGGTCGCGCATCTCGCCGAGGTGCTGGGCGGCAACGACAGCGAGAAAGTCCGTCAGTTCGGGCACCACAAACTGTCGGTGTTCGGAATTGCGGGGGCAGACGAGCTGGCGCTGGTGCGGCCGGTCGCGCGGGCGCTGATCGCGCGCGATGCGCTGCGGGCGGATGCCTATGGCGGACTGTCGTTCGGGCCGGCAGCGAAGGCGATCCTCAAGGGCGAGGAGACGGTGACCATCGCGGTTCCGCCGCCGCGGACGCGGAAAAGCCGGCGCGGAGTGCCCGATGATGGGCCTGCCAATCCTTTGTTCGAGGTGCTGCGCGAGGCTCGGCGACGGCTTGCGTCGGAGGGCGGGGTGCCGCCCTATGTCGTGTTCCACGACGCGACGCTGCGTGCGATCGCTGCCGCTCGACCGCGCTCGCTTGACGAGCTGGCACGGATCCAGGGCGTGGGCGAAACCAAGCTCGAGCGTTATGGGCCGGCGATGCTCGCCGCCTTGCGGGCACAGGAGGAGGCGGACCATGATGCGGCAGCTTGACGAGCGGACGTGGATCAGCGGGCAGATTGCGGTGGGGGAGATTGCCGAGCTCAAGCGGCACGGCGTCACGATGATCGTCAACAACCGGCCCGACGGCGAGGACGCCGGCCAGCCAACCAGCGCCGAGGTCGAAGCGGCGGCGAAGGCGGCGGGCATCGCCTATCGCCACATTCCGATCTTTCGCGGCATCGGCCCTTCGGATGCCGAAGCGATGCAGCAGGCGATCCGCGACTGCGGCGATGGCCGGATGCTTGCCTATTGCCGCGTCGGAACGCGCTCGGCGCTGACCTGGGCGGTCGCGAGGCGCGCCGATGGCGTACCCCGCGACACGCTCGAACAGGCTGCCAGGCAAGCGGGCGAGGACCTTGCCCCGGTCTCTCATTTACTGTGAACGCCAGCCGCTAGACGCTTGTCCGGTGCTGCTGGCGAGCTGCCCTGCGGAACAGCCAGGCCGAGAGCAGCCAGGCGCCACCGAAGAAGACGGTCGAGAACAGGATTTCGCGCGGCCAGATCGGGCTTGCCGAACCCCAGCCGGCAATCAGCTCGACCGGCGCGATGACCGCCTGGCCGACCGCCATGACGACGAGCGTGCGGGCCATCCCGTCGGGACGGCCGCGGGCGATCGCGGCGCCGAACATTCCGGTCAGCAGCAGTCCGGCGAACATCAGATTGGCGGCATTGTCCTCGTCGCCGATGATCCCGACGGCAAGGTTGACCCAGATGAGGAGAAAGGCCGCGAGGATCGCGACTCCGACGGCTGCGCGATAGGCGTTGTCGCCCGACTTCCTGAGCGCCAGTTCGATTGCGCCGCCGGCCGCACCGAGGATCGCGCCCATGACGATGAAGTCGGTTTCGTCCCAGTTCACTTCGCTGGTGAACTGCATCGCGATCAGCGGAAGCAGCAGGATCACCGCCGCCGTTCCCCACACCGCGATCCGCCAGCCGGTCGCGCCTCGTCCGCCGTTCACCGCTTCACTTGTCCCGTTCACCGCTTCACTTGTCATTGCCTTGCCTCCATGCATTCATCGCTGCGGCTGTCCTGGACGGCCGGCGCGTGAGCGGCATGAGCAAGTGGTGAGGATTCGCTGAAATCATGGAATCGGCCAGCTTCCGCTTCGAACGCTTCCACCTCGATCCGCCGAACCGCCAGTTGCGGCGCGACGGTGTGCCGGTCGAGCTCAACGCCCGTTATCTAGACGCTTTGGCGCTGCTGGTGCGCGAGGCCGACGGGCTGGTGACCAAGGACCGCTTTCACGACGAGGTGTGGCGCGGCGTTCCGGTGACCGACGAAGCGCTGACGCAGTGCATCCGCACGCTTCGGCGGCAGCTTGGGGACGATGCGGCGAACCCGCGGTTTATCGAGACGGTGCCCAAGCACGGCTACCGCTTCATCGCTGCCGTCGAGGCCGGTTCGGCAGCCGCGCCGCGGGGACCGACCGCGCCCGTGTCGAACGACTGGCGGCGGGCGCTGCTGCTCGGGGGGGCAGGAACGCTCGGCGGCGGAGTTGCGGGCGCGATCGGCGGGCTGGCCTACGGCTTCGCCGGGGCCGCGCAGCCGCTCGGAGCGGGCATGGGGGCAGCATCGGTCCTGCTCGTTCTCCTGACGCTGACGATCGTGATGGCGCTGATCGGCGGAGCCGGCGTGTCATTCGGGATCGCTGCCGCCGACTTCCTGTCGCGCCGGCCGTGGGCAAGCATCGTCGGCGGCGCTGCCGGCGGGCTGGTCATGGGCGCGCTGGTCAAGTTGCTCGGGATCGACGCCTTCAACCTGCTGTTCGGGCGATCGCCGCGCGAGATGACCGGTGCGGCCGAGGGATTGTTGCTTGGCGCCGCGGTCGGCCTGGGCGCATGGCTCGGCGCCCGCCGCGCCCGCTCGTTTCGCGGCGGAGTAGCTGCGGCGGGCCTGGTCGGCGGCGGCGGCGGACTGCTGATCACCGTGTTGGGCGGGCGGCTGATGGGCGGCAGCCTCGACCTGCTCGCCGGCGAGTTCCCCGGTTCGCGGCTGCGGCTCGACGGGATCGGCGCGCTGTTCGGCGAACGCGGCCTGGGGCCGGTCGGCAATGCGGTTACCGGCACCCTCGAGGGAATGCTGTTCGGCGGCTGCATCGTGGGTGCGATGATCCTCGCCCGGCGCGAACTGGCCCGGGCTACGGAGAGCGGTCCTCGGCCAACAGGCTGAGGGCGTCTTCGGCCTCGCAGTCGAGGACCATCAGCCGGACGGGCATGAAGGCGCCGAACGCGTGGTTGAGTCCGTCGTCGAACAACAATGCATCGATTCCCTCCGATTCGAGCAGCAGCCGCGCGAGGTCGGCTTCGACCTTGGTCGAGTAACGCTGTACTTCGACGAGGCTCACGGGCCTGGGCTCGAGCCTGCGATCACCAGGGGACGACGTCGCCGGCCGCGATTTCCTCGGGGCGCGGGGTTCGGCCGAGGACTGCGTTGCGGTGGGGGAAGCGGCCGAAACGCTCGATCACGTCGCGATGCTTGTGCGCGAAGCCGAGCATCAAGTCGTCGCCGAGCGCGGTGAACAGGCCGACCGAACGGTTCTGGTCGGCCATGTCCTCGCTATGTTCGAACGGCATGTAGAGGAACGCGCGCTCCGCCGGCTTGAGCCGGTCGTCATACCCTTTGTCGACGGCGGCGCGAGCAATCCCGAGCGCGAGAATGTCGGTCGCGAACTGGTCGGCATGGCCGCGGAACATGTTACGCGGGAACTGGTCGAACAGGATGACCGCCGCGAGCGCGGTTTGCGGATCGTCGAGGAAGCTTGCCACTGGAAGCATCCGCTTGGCGGCCCACTCGTCGTGGAAGCGGCGGCGGATTTCGGCGTCGCACTCGGGGTCGGCCTGCCAGTGGCGCTCGGGGGTGAGGCCGAACCAGAAGGACAGGACGTCGGAGCGCCAGTCGCTCACTGTCAGGCCGCCCCCATCATGCCGCAGTGCCGCCGACGGTCAGCCCGTCGATCAGCAGGGTCGGTTGGCCGACGCCCGCGGGAACCGACTGGCCGCCCTTGCCGCAGATGCCGACGCCTTCGTCGAGGTCGAGGTCGTTGCCGATGCCGCGCACGCGGGTGAGCACGGTCGGGCCGTCGCCGATCAGCGTCGCACCCTTGATCGGAGCGCCGATGCGGCCGTTCTCGATCCTGTATGCCTCGGTGCAGGAGAAGACGAACTTGCCGCTGGTGATGTCGACCTGCCCGCCGCCGAAGCTTTTGGCGAAGATGCCCTTTTGCACGCGGGTGACCAGTTCCGCGGGATCGTCGTGGCCGCCGAGCATGAAGGTGTTGGTCATCCGCGGCATCGGTGCGTGCTCGAAGCTTTCGCGGCGGCCGTTGCCGGTCGGTGCGACCCCCATCAGGCGGGCGTTGAGGCGGTCCTGGAGATAGCCCTTGAGGATGCCGTCCTCGATCAGCGTCGTGCGGCCGGTCGGCGTGCCCTCGTCGTCGATCGTCAGCGAACCGCGGCGCTGGTCCATCGCGCCGTCGTCGACGATGGTGACGCCGGGAGCCGCGACGCGATCGCCGAGGCGGCCGGAGAAAGCCGACGTGCCCTTGCGATTGAAGTCGCCTTCGAGGCCGTGGCCGATCGCCTCGTGGAGCATCACGCCGGGCCAGCCGGGGCCGAGCACGACCGGCATTTCGCCGGCGGGGGCGGCGACCGATTCGAGGTTCGTCAGCGCCTGGTCGAGGGCGATGGTGATCGCGCGCTGCCATTGCGCGGGCTCGAACAGCCGGCCGTACAGATAGCGGCCGCCGATGCCGTGGAAGCCGGTCTCGCGGCGGCCGTTTTGTGTCGCGACGATCTGGACGTTGAGGCGGACCAGCGGGCGCACGTCGGAGGCGACGAAGCCGTCGCCGCGGACGATGTCGATGACGCTCCAGCTGCCCGACAGCGACACGCTGACCTGGGCGACCCGCGGGTCACGCGCGCGTGCTGCCGCGTCGATCTGCTGGCACAGCGCGACTTTCGCGGCGAAGGGGACGGCGGAGAGCGGGTCCTCGGCGCCGTACATCGCCTGGTTGGTGCGCCGCGGTGGCGGGGCCGGAACGCCCTTCGCAGGGTCGAGCAGCTTGAGGGTGGCGGCCGCACGCTCGATCGCCGCTGCGCTGATCTCATTGGCGTGGGCGAAGGCGGTGGTCTCGCCCGACACGCCGCGCAGGCCGAAGCCAGAGGCGGTGTGATAATCGGCGGTCTTGAGCCGGCCGTCGTCGAAGCCGAACGCCTCGGACGCGCGGTACTGGAGGTAGAGTTCGCCGTCGTCGCAGCCCGCGAGATGCCGGGCCGTCAGCAGCTTGGCCTCGTCGGGGTCGAGGCTTCCGTCGCGGTACAGAAAGCTGCGCGGATCGGCGGCGATCATGCCTGGGGCCCGTCGGCAGGACCGCCTTCGAGCACGAAGCGGCGGTCGCAATAGCCGCACTCGACGAAGCCGGTGTCGGGCTCGATGTGCAGGAACACACGCGGGTGGCCGAGCGCCGGGATGATGTCGCCCGATCCGTCGCAGGCGACCTGGATGGTGGTGACGCGGATGATCTCGGGCGGGGGGATGGCTGCCATGCGCTTCAGGTAGCGAGCCGCGACGTTTGCTTCAATGCACGGGCTTCGATGCGGTGGCTGCAATGCTTGTGACGCGCGGGGCGGCTGCCTATGCGGTTGCGCGATGAGCGCTGCCGAGCCCGCAATCCGCATCGAGCGGCTGTCGAAGACCTATGCCGGGGGCAAGGTCGCGCTTGACGAGGTCAGCTTCGACGTGCCGCGCGGCGGGATCTTCGGGCTGCTCGGGCCCAATGGTGCGGGCAAGTCGACGCTGATCAACATCCTTGCGGGAATGGTCACGAAGACGAGCGGGACCGCGATCGTGTGGGGCTTCGACATCGACAGGCATCCGCGCAATTCCAAGCGCGCGATCGGGATCGTGCCGCAGGAAATCCTGTTCGACCCGTTCTTCACGCCGCGCGAGGCACTGGAGCTTCAGGCGGGCTTGTACGGAGTGCCCAAGCGCGATCGGCAGACCGCTGCGCTGCTCGCCGCAATGCATCTGACCGACAAGGGCGACGCCTATGCGCGCACGCTGTCGGGCGGAATGAAGCGGCGGCTGCTGGTGGCCAAGGCGATGGTTCATTCGCCGCCGATCCTGGTGCTCGACGAGCCCACCGCAGGCGTCGACATCGAGCTTCGCCGGCAATTGTGGGCCTATGTAAAGGAGCTCAATGCGAAAGGCGTGACGGTGGTGCTGACGACGCACTACCTCGAGGAAGCCGAGCAATTGTGCGACCGGATCGCGATCATCAACCATGGCAAGGTGGTCGCCAATGAGCCGACCCGGACGCTGATCGCGCGGGCGCAGGACAAGGCCGTCGTCGTCACGTTCGATCGCGACATCGTCGCGGTTCCGACCGCGTCCTGCTTCGAGAACATCGTGCTGGTCGACGAGCGGACGCTCGAGATTACCTTTCGCAAGGATCGGGTCAATGCGGGCGAAGTGCTTGGCGCGCTTGCCGCGGAGGGTCTCTCGATCGTCGACGTGAAGACCCGTGAGCCCGACCTCGAGGACGTGTTCATGAGTTTGGTGAGCAAGTGAACGCCGATGTGCTGATCGTCGGATCGGGGGCGGCCGGGCTGACCGCGGCGCTCAACCTGGCGCCGACGCACAAGGTCGCGGTGATCGCCAAGGGCAGCCTGAGCGAGGGCGCGACCGGCTGGGCGCAGGGCGGGATCGCGGCGGTGCTCGAAGAGGGCGACAGTTTCGACAATCACGTGCGCGATACCATCGAGGCCGGCGCCGGGCTCAACGACCGGGCGGTGGTCGAGCATGTCGTCGGGGCCGCTCCGGCGGCGATCGCGCGGCTGATCGAGCTTGGCGTTCCGTTCGCGGAAGAGGGCGGAGCGCTCCATCTGACGCGTGAGGGCGGGCACAGTCACCGCCGCATCGTCCATGTCGCCGATGCGACCGGCTGGGCGGTGCAGGAGGCGCTGGAGAAGGCGGCTGCTGCACACCCGAATATCACGCTCGTGCCCGAAATGGTGGCGATCGACCTCATCACCGGACGGCATGCGGACAATTTCTCGACCAGCGGCGCGGTGCATGGGTTGTATGCGTACAGCCGCAAATCGAAGCTGGTCGAGACGCTCACCGCGCGCGCGACGATCCTTGCGACCGGCGGGGCGGGGCGGGCGTATCTTTATTCGACCGCGCCGCGCGGAGCCACCGGGGACGGCATCGCGATGGCGTGGCGTGCCGGGTGCCGCGTGTCGAACATGGAGTTCATGCAGTTCCACCCGACCTGCCTCTACAATCTCGAGGTCAAGAA
>JASLBJ010000025.1 GCA_030146725.1 Sphingomicrobium sp.
TCGACGAAGACGGTGATGGAGAATGTGCGTGAGGGCGTGAAGGCGACCGCGGACATGATGGACCGCTTCAACGCGATCTCGGCGCTGATGGGCGACCCGCCCGAGGATGCCGACTTCGATGCGCTGATGACCGAAATGGGCGAACTGCAGGAGAAGATCGACGCGGTCGACGGCTGGACGCTCGACAACCAGCTCGAGATCGCGATGGACGCGCTGCGCTGCCCGCCGGGTGACGCATCGGTCGACAATCTGTCCGGCGGCGAGAAGCGGCGGATCGCGCTGACCAAGCTGTTGTTGCAGAAGCCCGACATCCTGCTGCTCGACGAGCCGACGAACCACCTCGATGCGGAAAGCGTCCAGTGGCTCGAGAAGCATCTGGTCGACTATCCGGGCAACGTCATCCTCGTCACCCACGACCGCTATTTCCTCGATAATGTCGTCAACTGGATCCTTGAGCTCGATCGCGGCAAATACTTCATCTACGAAGGCAATTACTCGACCTACCTCGACAAAAAGGCCAAGCGGCTCGACCAGGAAGGGCGCGAGGACGAGGGCCGCCAGAAGGCGATCAGCCAGGAACTCGAGTGGATCCGGCAGAGCCCCAAGGCTCGCCAGTCGAAGTCGAAGGCGCGGATCAAGGCGTTCGACCAGTTGGTCGAGGCGGCCGAGAAGCGTTCGGTCGGCAAGGCGCAGATCGTCATCCAGACCCCGACCCGGCTTGGCGGGAATGTGATCGAAGCGCAGGGGCTGACCAAGGCGTACGGCGACAAACTGCTGTTCGAGGACCTGTCGTTCAACCTTCCGCCGGGCGGTATCGTTGGCGTGATCGGCGCCAATGGAGCGGGCAAGACGACGTTGTTCAAGCTGATCATCGGCACCGAGACGCCGGACGGCGGCAAGGTCGCGGTCGGCGAGACGGTGCGACTGGGCTTCGTCGACCAGAGCCGCGATGCGCTCGATCCCAAGCACAATGTTTGGGAGGAGATTTCGGGCGGGCACGAGCTGATGACGGTCGGCAAGCAGGAAATGCAGACGCGTGCTTACGTCGGCGCGTTCAACTTCAAGGGTGTCGACCAGCAGAAGAAGGTCGGCCAGCTGTCAGGCGGCGAGCGCAACCGCGTGCACCTCGCTAAGATGCTGAAAGAGGGCGGCAACGTTCTGCTGCTCGACGAGCCGACCAACGACCTCGACGTCGAGACCCTGCGGGCGCTCGAGGAGGCGCTCGAGAACTTCGCCGGCTGCGCGGTGATCATCAGCCACGACCGCTTCTTCCTCGACCGCCTTGCGACGCACATTCTGGCGTTCGAGGGTGACAGCCACGTCGAGTGGTTCGAGGGCAATTTCGAGGCCTATGAGGAGGACAAGCGACGCCGCATGGGTCCGGAAGCCGATCGCCCGCATCGGATGAGCTACAAGAAGCTGACGCGTTAGGCTCGTGTGTCGCACGAGCAAGTGAGCGCGCGATGGTTCGTGCTTAGGGACGGTCCTCGCCGCAAACCGGATCTAGCTTAGTGAGGCTTGAAGCCGGCCTAGGCTAAACTGCGGCGGCCTGACTGGCCGAGCGGCTGCTGTGCAGGGCCGCGGCTGTGGCCCTGTAGCCTTCGGCCATCCTGTCGAGCACGCCGCAAGTCTCGCGGTCGTAGGTCGCAGCGGCGAGGCGGCGGCAGCGTCCGGCTTGCTCCTCAAGCATCGGAGCCTGTTCGGCGGTAACGTCGATCAGCAGATTGACGGCGCCGCGGAGCGTTCCGTCGGCTGCGAACAGGGGTGTTGGATAGGGGCAAAACGCACGGCGGCTACCGTCGGGGCGCTCGGCGATGGCGATAGTGTCGCGAACCGGCTGCTTGCGCTCGATCGCCTGCGCCATCGGGCACTTGTCGTGGGGCAGCGGCTCGCCGGTCGTCGTGTGCAGGTTCCAGGTTACGCACCAGCGGTCGCGGCCGGCCTCGGGCACTCGCCCGGCGAAGTCGACGCACGCCTGATTCCAGTAGGTGACGAGCCCTTGTGCGTCGGTGACGTAAACCGGAACCGGGAGTTGATCGAGCGCACCGTAGTCGTCGCCACGCGCGAGAACGTCGAGCGCCCGGTCGAGCATGGCTTCGGCAGATGGTTGAGCAGTGAGCATCGGCACCTACGACTGATCCTTGTCAGGCCGTTCAACCTGCGTGCAGCAGCAAGGTTGCCGCTGCAAAATGAATCTGCGAGCCCTGTGTCGTCTGGACAACAGTTGCACGTTGCCCGGAACGGCAAGGCCCGCGGCGCTAGAGCGCCACCTCGGCCTGGTTCTTGCGCTGCTCTTCCTTGCCGGGATCGCGTCCGAGCATCCTCACCAGCGCGGCCTTGAGCGTCGAGCCCGACTGGGCTTCCCAGATGTCGGCCTGCTCGGCGTCGAAGCGGATCAAAGCGAGGTCGGGATCGTCCTTGCCGCCCTCGTACCAGCTGGCGATGTACGGGTTCCACAAGCGGTCGATCACGGTGCGATCCTGGTCGACGACCAGGTCACCATGGATGTGCGCGAAGACCTTGTGGTCCTTGGACGTGAACGTCGCGACGGCACGGTGGTTCGCGCCGATCGCCTGGACCAGCGATTCGCTGTGAGCACCGAAAAAGTAGATCGTGCCGCCGTTCTTGGAATCGCCGTCGCCGTCGACCTGGGCGGTCATCGGGCGGGTGCGGCTGTCCTCGACCCCGGCGAGGCCGAGCATCATGAACGGCGAGTCGTCGAGCGCCGTCCAGAAGGCGGTACGAAGCCGCTCGTCGCGCTCGGTTGCGGTTTCCTCGGCCATGCTCTTTGCTCCTTGCCAGTTTGGCCCGGTCAATCGGGCCCGATCGGTTCGGGCAGGCAACGGCAGCGGGGAGGGAACGGTTCCGCGCTACGGACTATGGACGGTAGCTAGCGCAGGCGCTTGACGCGGAGCCGGCCGTCACCGCCGACCTTCACGCCGAAGTTGGGGACGGCCTTGATGAGGTCGGACAGTCGCGTGAAGCCATAGTTACGAACGGCGAAGCTGGACACCGCCTTGGCGCGCTGGCCGAGCTCGCTGAGGCTGGCGTAGCCTTCCTCGTCGCGCTTCGAGGCCTTGAACGCGGCTCCGAGCAGCTGGAGGAGCTCGGGATCGACCTCGCGCTGGCCCTCCTCGGCGGGCGGTGCTTCGATCGTCTCGTCCTCGGCGGTGGTGAGCGCGGCGACGTCGTAGAAGCGCGTGCAGGCCTGCTGGAAGCTGGCCGGGGTCTTGGTCGTGCCGAAGCCGTAGCAGGGGAGGCCATCCTCGCGGATGCGCTGGGCGAGCGGAAGGAAGTCGCTGTCGCTCGACATGATTCCGAACCCGTCGACGTGACCACGGTAGAGCAGGTCCATCGCGTCGATCGTCATGCGCATATCGGTCGCGCTCTTGCCCTTGATGACGTCGAATTGCTGCATCGGCACGATCGAGTGGAGCCCGGTCAGATTGCCCCAGCCCTTGAGGCTCGGCTTGGACCAATTGCCGTAGGCGCGGCGGATATTGATCGTGCCGAGTTCGCCGAGCACCAGCAGCACTTCGTCGAGATGATCGGGCGAGGCGTTGTCGGCATCAATCAGGAGGGCGATATTCGCTTCCGCCTCGGAATTCCGGCCAATCATCGCAATCCTCTCGTAGACAAGCTCCATAGCCGATCGAACCGGGAACGAAACGCCTGCTCAAGCACTAAAAGCACTTCAGGGAAGTATCGAAGGGACAGGCAAATGAAGAATTATATCGGATTGAGCGCGCTGGTTGCAGCCAGCATCGGCGTTACCGGCTGCGCGACCAATCCTTATGGATCGGGCTACAACGATCCCTATTACAATAGCGCAAACAGCGGCCAGGCCGGACGTACGGCGACCGGTGCAGCGGCTGGCGGTCTTGCCGGCGCGGTTGCTGG
>JASLBJ010000053.1 GCA_030146725.1 Sphingomicrobium sp.
TCCTGGTCGACCAGGCCTTCGAGCATGCGGTCGAGCAGGCTGTAGGGCGGCAGGCTGTCCTCGTCCTTCTGGTCGGGGCGAAGCTCGGCGGATGGCGGCTTGGTGACGATGCGGTCGGGCATGACCGGGCCGTCGGGGCCAAGTGCGCCGTCGGGCCTGGCTCGGTTGCGCCAGCGGGCGAGCGCGAAGACCGTTGTCTTGTAGGCGTCCTTGTGCACCGAATAGCCGCCCGCCATGTCGCCGTAGAGGGTCGCATAGCCGACGCTCATCTCGCTCTTGTTGCCGGTGGTCAGCAGCATGTGGCCGAAGCGGTTGCTCAAGGCCATCAGCGTGACCATCCGCAGCCGCGCCTGGATATTCTCCTCGGCGAGGCCGGGCTCGGTGCCGGCGAAGGCGTCGGTCAGCATGAGGTCGAGCGCAAGCACCGCGGGTGCGATGGCGATGACGTCGTGACGGCAGCCGAGCAGGCGGGCGTTCTCCTCCGCATCCTGAACGCTGGCGCTTGCCGTATATTTGGACGGCATCATCACGCACCAGACCTTGTTGGGGCCGAGCGCATCGACGGCGATCGCGGCCGAGAGCGCGCTGTCGATCCCGCCGGACAGGCCGAGGATCACGCCGGGGAAGCCATTGCGGCCAACATAGTCGCGCAGGCCGACCATCATCGCGCGGTAGACGTCCTCGGGATAGGGATCCAGGCGGTGGTCGGCGCGGGTGGTGCAGCGCCATCCGTCGGAGCCGCGCTGCCAGTCGGTCAGCAGCAGGCATTCGTCCCAGTCGGGCATCTGCACGACCAGCTCGCCGTCCGCATGCATGACGAACGACGAGCCGTCGAACACGATCTCGTCCTGGCCGCCGACCCGGTTGAGATAGACGAGCGGCAGGCCGGTCGTGGTCGTGCGGCCGCGGACGAGACGCTGGCGAAGGTCGTCCTTGTCGAGCTCGTAAGGGCTACCGTTGGGTACCAGCAGCATTTCCGCGCCGGCCTGGTCGAGGTGGGCGCAGACCGAGTCGAGCCAGATGTCCTCGCAGATCGGGACGCCGAGCCTGACCCCGCGAAAGTCGATCGGCTCGGGCAGCGGGCCCGGGGCGAATACGCGCTTTTCGTCGAACGTGCCGTAGTTAGGCAGTTCGCGCTTGAGCGTGCGGCCGATGACGCGGCCGCTGTCGGCGAGGATCATCGCGTTGTAGTTGAGCCCGCCCTCATGGATGATGGTGCCGATCAGCATTGCCGGGCCGGGGGTCGCGGTGGCGTCGACGAGGCGCTCGGCGGCTTCCATCGTGCGGCGGACGAACTCGGGCTTGAGGACGAGGTCCTCGGGCGGATAGCCGGTCAGCTGGAGCTCGGGGCACAGCAGGAGGTCGGCGTCCTTTGCCTGTTCCCGCATGCCAAGCATGGCTTCCGCATTGGCGGCGAGGTCGCCGACACGCTGGTTCATCTGGGCTAGAGCGATGGTCAGGCGGTCGGTCATCCGTTCTCCTTGGCGGGT
Organism: Sphingomicrobium sp.; assembly: GCA_030146725.1. Taxonomy (GTDB): domain Bacteria; phylum Pseudomonadota; class Alphaproteobacteria; order Sphingomonadales; family Sphingomonadaceae; genus Sphingomicrobium. The sequence goes on from JASLBJ010000053.1 coordinate 1,491, forward strand.
CGGCGCGGAGCCCGCAAATCCTTGTCTTCCGGACAAGCCCGGTGCCCGCAGGAGGTTCCCTTTACGGAACGGGCGCGCGCCCGCTAAGGCTTGGCGGGCCGCTGGGGGATAGACGCACATGAAACTGCTCGCCGGAAACAGCAATCTGCCGCTGTCGCGATCGATCGCCGATTATCTCGAGCTGCCGCTGACCAAGGCGAGCGTACGGCGCTTCGCCGACGAGGAGATTTTCGTCGAGATCAACGAGAATGTCCGCGGCGAGGACGTGTTCGTGGTCCAGTCGACCAGCTATCCCGCCAACGACAATCTGATGGAGCTGCTGATCTGCATCGATGCGCTGCGGCGCGCGTCGGCTAAGCGGATCACTGCGGTGCTGCCCTATTTCGGCTATGCCCGGCAGGACCGCAAACCGGGGCCGCGGACTCCGATCTCGGCCAAGCTGGTTGCCAATCTGATCACCGTCGCGGGCGCCAGCCGAGTGCTGTCGATCGATCTCCACGCCGGGCAGATCCAGGGGTTCTTCGACATTCCGACCGACAATCTGTTCGCGTCGCCGGTCATTGCCGCGGATATCCAGGCGCGCTTTTCGGGCCGGCCGCTGACCGTCGTGTCGCCCGACGTTGGCGGCGTGGTGCGCGCGCGCAGCCTGGCCAAGCGGCTCGACAATGCGCCGCTGGCGATCGTCGACAAAAGGCGTGAACGCGCCGGCGAGTCGGAAGTGATGAACGTCATCGGCGACGTCGACGGGCGGACCTGCATCCTGATCGACGATATCGTCGATTCGGCCGGGACATTGTGCAACGCGGCGGCTGCGCTGAAGCAGCAGGGCGCGGTGGAAGTGTTCGCATATTCGACCCACGGCGTGCTGTCGGGCGGCGCCGCGGCGCGGGTCGCGGCATCGGACCTGAGCGAGCTGGTCGTGACCGATTCGATCCACACCGGCGAGGAGGATGCGTTAGGCGGCAAGATCCGCCGGCTGACGATCGCTCCGCTGCTGGCCGAAGCGATCCGGCGCATTGCCGACGAATCGAGCGTGTCGAGCCTGTTCGACTAGGACCTACTGCCGTTCCTTCGCGTTGCGCCTGGCAGCGGAGGAGACACTGCAATGCCGAAAGTTCTGATTACGGGCGCCAATCGTGGGCTGGGGCTCGAGTTCGCGCGGCAATATGGCGGCGCGGGCTGGACCGTCGTCGGGACCGTTCGCGATCCTGCGTCTGCCAGCGAGCTGAAGGACGTCGCGCAGGTCGAGCAGCTCGACACCGCCGACCTCGATGCAGTGGTTACGTTGGCCGGGCGCGTTGGTGACGGGATTGACGTGCTGATCGCCAATGCGGCGACCGACCAGCCCAAGAGCAGCGACAGTGCCACGGACGGGCGCAGCTGGGCCGAAATGATGACGGTCAACACCGTCTCGCCGTTTCTGCTGGCAAAGACTGTGGCGCAGCGGATGGCGTCCGGCGGCAAGCTGATCGCGATCACCAGCCGGATGGGCAGCATCACCGACAATCACTCGAGCGGCTACATTCCCTATCGCACCTCCAAGGCGGCGCTCAATGCGGCGTGGCACAGCCTTGCACTCGACGTGGCGCCGCAAGGGCTGGTCGCGGCGGTGGTTCATCCCGGCTGGGTCAGGACCCGGATGGGCGGGCCGAACGCGCTGATTACGCCCGAGCGCAGCGTCACGTCGCTGCGCACGCTGATCGAGGGGCTGACGGCGGAGCAGTCGGGGGCGTTCTTCGATTATGACGGAACGCCGCTGCCCTGGTAGTCGGGTCGACATGCCAAGGGGCTGGTCGCCTTGCCAAGGGGGCGGGCGCACTTTATAGGCGCCGCCTTTCCAGATCGTTGGAAAAACCACCGGGCCGGCCAGTGAGGGCTGCCGAGTCAGGTGTGGAACGTCGTCCCGGCGGTTGCGCCTAGGGACACAAAAGGA
>JASLBJ010000054.1 GCA_030146725.1 Sphingomicrobium sp.
CGTGTCGGCCACATCCTTTTCGCCCGGCGCCTCGCGGCCGGTGCTGCGCGGGTTCCAGGGCGAGCGGATCCGGGTGCTGACCGACGGGATCGGCTCGATCGACGTGTCGAACACGTCGGCCGACCATGCGGTCACGATCGATCCGCTGACCGCCGAGCGGATCGAGGTGCTGCACGGCCCTGCGGTGCTGCTGTTCGGCGGGCAGGCGATCGGCGGCGCGGTCAATGTCATCGACCGGCGAATCCCGCATGTCGTTCCCGATCACGGAGTCCATGTGGATGTCATCGGTGCGCTGGCGTCGGCCGCCGACGAGCGCTCGATCGGGGCTGCCGCCGATGTCGCGCTCGGGACCGGCGGGCTCGTGCTTCATGTCGACGGCAGCGTGCGCAAGAGCGGCGACCTGCGCGCCGGAGGCTTTGTCCTCTCGCCCGAGCTTCGTGCCGAGCAGTTCGAAATTGCCGCCGAGGAACTGGAGGAGGGCCATGCGGAGGAGGCTGGGGAAGCACTCGAGCTTGCCGGACAGCGCGGCCGCATTCCCAACAGCGCGGTCGAGCAGAAGACCGCGGGGGTCGGCCTGGCGCTGATCCGCGACCGCTTCAGCATCGGCGCGTCGGTCAGCCTGTTCGACAGCAATTACGGGGTGCCGGCGCGGCCGGGCGCCGAGCATCACCATGAGGAAGAAGAGGGCGAAGAGGGCGAGGAAGCGCACGGTGACGTGCCCGTCTCGATCGACCTGCGCCAGTGGCGTGGTGACCTGCGCGCGGAATACAGCCTCGACAGCGGCTTTCTCGACCGGGTGCGGTTGCGCATCGGGGCGGCCGAATATGAACATACCGAATATGAGGGCGAGGAGGTCGGCACGGTCTTCAACTCCGAGGGGATCGAAGGTCGGCTCGAACTTGTCCAGCGCGAGCGCGGCGGCTGGAGCGGGGCCAGCGGCGCGCAATATTTCCGGCGCGATTTCTCGGCGGTTGGTGCCGAAGCGTTCCTTCCCGCCAACGAGACCGGGCAGTTCGGGCTGTTCTCCGTCCAGGAGTTCACCCTTGGCAAGCTCGGACTGGAAGCCGCCGCCCGCTTCGAGCGCAGCGAAGTGTCGTCCGACGCGGTCGATGTCGAGCGCCGTTTCAGCGCCTTGTCGCTGGCCGGCGGCGCTTCGTACGAGCTTGCGCCGCAGACCAAGGCCGGCATCAACCTGTCGCGCACCGAGCGTGCGCCGTCGGCCGAGGAATTGCTGTCCAACGGCCCGCATATCGCCACCCAGGCATTCGAGATCGGCGATCCCGACCTGAGCAAGGAGCGCAGCCTTGGCGCCGAGGCCTATGTCAGGGTCGACCGCCGTGCGTTCAGCCTCAACCTGACCGCATTCGCCAATTGGTTCGACGATTTCATCTATGAGTCGGCGACTGGCGAGGAGCAGGACGAGTTGCCGGTGTTCCGTTATTTCCAGCGCGACGCGACCTATTACGGGCTCGAGGCCGAGGCTTCGGCGACCCTGTTTCAGGCCGGCCCGTTCCGGATCGTTGCCGACGGCGTCGGCGACTTCGTTCGAGCGACGGTCAAGGGTGCCGGTCCGGTACCGCGCATTCCGCCGCTTCGGCTGCTCGGCGGGTTCGAGGCGCAGTCGAACCGCATCGACGGCCGGGTCGAAGTGGAATGGGTCGCCGATCAGGACCGCGTCGCAGCGTTCGAGAACCGCACCGACGGGCATACCGTGTTCAACGCCTCGGTCGCCTGGCGTCCGTGGGGCAAGAGCCGCGAGACGGCGATCACCTTGTCGGCGAACAACATTTTCGACGTCGATGCGCGGCGGCACGCGTCGTTCACCAAGGATTATGTGCCGATGGCGGGCCGCGACATCCGCCTGAGCGCGCGCTTCAGCTTCTAGGGGGTCAGCTTCTAGCCGGAGCCAAGTGGCGGCGGGTTTGTCTTGCCCGTCGCCGCTGGTACTGCCGATTGATGGGCAGCGCGCACGCACATGGACATGATCACGGCCACTCGCACGGGCACGCGCAGAGACATGGGCATGGGCATGGGCACGGGCCGGCGACGCATGGCCGGGCATTCGCAATCGGGATCACGCTCAACCTTGGCTTCGTCGTGGTCGAGGTGGTCTATGGCTTCATCGCGCAGTCGATGGCGCTGCTTGCGGACGCGGGACACAACATGTCCGACGTGCTCGGGCTCATTGTTGCCTGGGCCGGAGCGACCATGGCGCGGCGAAGCCCGAGCCGGCGCTTTACCTATGGGCTGAAGAAGGCATCGATCCTCGCCGCGCTGGCGAATGCGCTGCTGCTGCTTGGCGCGATCGGGGCGATCGTCGCCGAAGCGGTCCAGCGGCTGTTCGACCCGCAGCCGTCGGCGGGCGGAACGGTTGCGGCGGTGGCGTTCGTCGGCATTCTCGTCAACGGCGCGACCGCCTTGCTGTTCATGCGCGGGCGCGAGCATGACATCAACATCCGCGGCGCCTTTCTCCACATGACCGCCGATGCTTTGGTCTCGGGCGCGGTCGTCGTTGCGGGGCTGCTGATCCTGTGGACCGGGCAACAATGGGTCGATCCGGCGATGAGCCTGGCGATCGCCGCGGTGATCTTCTGGAGCAGCGTCGGCCTGCTCAAGGAGTCGGTGTGGATGTCGCTCGCCGGTGTTCCGCAAGGTATCGAACTGGACGAGGTCGAGGCGGCGCTTGGCGCGCTGCCCGGGGTCGGCGCGGTGCACGACCTCCATGTGTGGCCGCTCAGCACGACCGAGACCGCGCTCACCGCGCATCTCGTCGCACCCGGGGCGCCGAGCAGCGATGCCTTGTTGCGTGCCGCGCGCGACCTGCTTCACGACCGCTTTCACATCGAGCATTCGACGATCCAGATCGAACGCGCTCATCCGGCGGGCTGCTCGGACTGCTAGGGAGTTTTCATGCACGTCACTCATCTCGAATGCTCGCTGACCGGCGAGCGCTACGACGCCGGCCAGCTTCACAATCTGTCGCGGGCGGGCAAGCCGCTGCTGGTCCGCTACGATCTCGAGGCTGCGCGGCGCACGCTGAGCGCGGACAGCCTTGCGGAACGCGAGCCGGGGATGTGGAAGTGGAGCGAGCTGCTGCCGATGCCGCAGGGTTGCGCGCCGGTTAGTCTTGGCGAGCCGGAAACACCGATGCTGGCGCTTGCCAACACCGCCGCCGCCGCCGGTGCCTCGCGGCTGCTGGTCAAGGACGAGGGGCGGCTTCCGACCGGATCGTTCAAGGCCCGCGGGCTGGCGATGGCCGTGACCATGGCGAAGCACTTCGAGGTGACCCGGATCGCGATGCCGACCAACGGCAATGCCGGGGCTGCGCTTGGCGCCTATGCCGCGGCGGCGGGGATCGAGGCGCTGGTCATCTGCCCCGCCGAAACGCCCGAGATCAACGTCCGCGAGACTGCCGCTTACGGCGCGAAGGTCTATGTGGCCGACGGGCAGATCGACGAGTGCGGGGCGCTGGTCGGGAAGGGCGCGGCCGCCGGGCTGTGGTTCGACGGGTCGACGCTGAAGGAACCATATCGCCTCGAGGGCAAGAAGGTGATGGGGTTCGAGCTTGCCGAGCAGCTCGGCTGGACGCTGCCCGACGCGATCTTCTATCCGACGGGTGGCGGGACGGGCCTGATCGGCATGTGGAAGGCGTTCGACGAACTGGAAGCGGTCGGTCTGATCGGTCCGGAGCGGCCGCGCATGTATGCGGTGCAGGCGGCGGGGTGCGCGCCGATCGTCCGCGCATTCGACAACGGCGACGAGTTCGCCGAGCGGTGGGAAGGCGCAGCGACCGCGGCCACGGGCATTCGGGTGCCCAAGGCGGTTGGGGATTTCCTGATCCTGCGTGCGGTTCGGGCAAGCGGCGGCGCCGGGATCGCGGTCGAGGAGGACGAGCTGCTGCTGGCGGTCGACGATGCTGCGCGGAATGACGGGATGCTGCTGTGTCCGGAGGGCGGCGCGGTGCTGGCGGCGTGGCGCAAGGCGCTCGGGGCGGGACTGGTCGGGCGCGACGAGACCGCGCTGCTGTTCAACTGTGCAAACGGCAACAAGTATCCGCTGCCGGACAGGGCCGGGCGGCTGGCGCTTGCCGGGGCGGACCCGGCGGCGCTGTAGGGAGCCTAACGCCGGGCTGCTGGTTCAGCGGCCATGCCCAAGCACAAGCTCAAGATCGCCAGCTACAATATCAACGGGATCAACTCGCGGCTGTCGATCCTGCTGCGCTGGCTGGGGGAGTTCCGGCCGGACATCGCCTGCGTGCAGGAGCTGAAAGCGCCGGACGCGAGCTTTCCCGAAGCGGCGCTGCGCGAGGCGGGCTACTCCGCGATCTGGCACGGGCAGAAGAGCTGGAACGGGGTCGCGATCCTCAGCCGGGTCGGTGAGCCGGTCGAGACCAGGCGGGGGCTTCCGGACGACCCTGATCCGGCGCAAAGCCGCTACCTCGAGGCGGCCGTCTGCGGGTTGCTCGTCGGCTGTCTCTATCTGCCCAACGGCAATCCCTGGCCCGGCCCCAAGTTCGAATACAAGCTGGCGTGGATGGACCGGCTTCATGCCCATGCGCAGGGACTGCTCGACAGCAAGGTGCCGGCGCTGCTGATCGGCGACTTCAACGTCATTCCGACCGATCTCGACGTCTACAAGCCGGAGCGCTGGGCGAAGGATGCGCTTGCCTCGCCGGAAGCCAAGGCGAAGTTCACGGAGTTGGTCGCGCAGGGCTGGACCGACGCAATCCGGCATCTCCATGCCGATGAGCGGATCTACAGCTTCTGGCCTTACTGGCGGAACAGCTTCGAGCGCGACGCGGGTATTCGGATCGATCATGCGCTGCTGAGCCCGAGCCTTGCGCCCAGGCTCAAGGCTGCGGGCGTGGACCGGATGCCGCGTGGGTGGGAGAAGACCAGCGACCATGCGCCGATGTGGGTCGAGGTCGAGGTCTGATGGGTGCCGAGCCGGGGCGATTGGCGGCGCCGCGGCTGTGGCGGCCCAAGCGGGTGCTTGCGACCCGCGCGGCGCTCGAGTGGGAGCATGGCCGGGCGATCGTCGCACGGGCCGAAGTGCTCGGGATCGCGGTCGAGCGGCTTGCCTCGGACCGCCTGTCGCTCGGTCTGCCGGCCGACCAGCGCCAGGCCTATGCGCTGGCCAAGCAGACCCTTGCGGTCACGGTCGCGCCGCCGTCGAAATTGCGGTTGCAGCCGATTGCGCCATCGGCGGACTGGCGCGTTGATTTGGCCGAAGGCTGTCCCGCGCACTGCAACTATTGCTATCTCGCAGGCTCGCTCAGTGGTGCGCCGATCACGCGCGTCTATGCCAATCTGCCGGACATCATCGGCCAAATTCCCGGGTATCTGGGCACGGGCAAGGTGACCTCGCGATCGGCTGCGCGAGCGCATGAGGGCACCACGTTCGAAGCCAGCTGCTACACCGATCCGCTGGCTATCGAGCATCTTACCGGATCGCTGTCGGCGCTGGTCCGCTGGTTCGGGCAGTGGGATGCGCCGGCTCAGCTGCGCTTCACCAGCAAGTTCGACGCGGTCGATCCCCTGCTCGATATCGAACACAACGGCCGAACGCGGATGCGTGCGTCGGTCAACCCGGCGGCCTATGCGCGGTTCGAAGGCGGGACGAGTCCGGTGCGCAGCCGGCTGGCGGCGCTCGCGCGCATGGGTCGGGCTGGTTATCCGCTTGGCCTGACGATCGCGCCGATCATCGCGGCAGAGGGCTGGGAGAGCGCGTACGGCGACCTGATCGACGAGGCTGGTGCGGCCTTGGCGGGCGTGGCGGCCGACCTCACCATCGAACTCATCACCCACCGCTTCACCGAGGGCTCGAGGGCGGTGCTCCAGAGCTGGTATCCGGGCTCCGCACTGGACATGAGCAGCGCGCGGCGGACCGAGAAACGGACCAAGTTCGGCTCGATCAAGCAGGTCTATGATGCAGTGACGATGCGTCAGCTGAGAAGCTTCTTCGAGGAGAGGATCGCGCGCTTGCTGCCTACCGCGCGCATTCTCTACTGGACGTAGGCGGCTGCTGAACCGCGTTGCCCGGCAGGCCTGCGGCTTCAGCCACGCAGCCGGTAGCCGACTCCCGGTTCGGTGCGGAGGATCCTGGGGTCGGACGAATCCTCCTCCAGTTTCTGGCGCAGCTGGCCGACGAGGACGCGCACCGACTGGGTTTCGGCCTTGCTTTGCGGTCCCCACACACGATCGATGATCTGCTGGTGGGTGACGACCTGTTCCGGAGCTTCGGCGAGCAGGACCAGAAGGGCATGCTCGCGACCCGACAGCCGGATCTCGACCTCGTCGAGCACAGCCCTGCGCCGTACCTTGTCGACCTCGATCCGGCCGATCCTGATCTTGCCCGATGGTCGCTGCGGGCTGCGCCGCCGCATCGCTGCACGGATGCGCGCGAGGAGTTCCGGGGCGGAAAAGGGTTTCGCGACGAAGTCGTCGGCGCCCGCGTCGAGCGCCCGGACGCGCTCGTCTTCCATCCCGCGCGCCGACAGGACGATGATCGGGATGTCGGTCATCTGCCGGATGCGCAGGATGAGGTCCTTGTCGTCGATATCCGGCAGTCCGAGATCGCACAGGATGAGGTCGAACGTGCCGGACGCCAGATACTCGAGCGCCTGCGACCCGCTCCAGGCAATCTTAGGGATCGCGCCGCTCGCCTGCAGCACCGGGTCGAGCACTCGGGCAATCCCGGGCTCGTCCTCGATGACCAGGATCGCCATTTCCTTCATCAGCCGTGTACCGGCAGGGTGATCGACACCATCAGCCCGCTCGCCCCGTCGGAGCGGTTGGACGCAGCGATACTTCCGCCCATCGCTTCGATGAACCCGCGAGCGATCGACAGGCCGAGGCCGGTTCCGGTCGTCCGGCCGGTCTTGCGGGCGAAGTAGAATTCGGTGAACATGCCCGAGAGGTCCTGCTCGGCGAGTCCTGGTCCGTAATCGGCGATCTCCAGGGTGCAAGTCGCGCCGGCGGCGCGGCAGCTTATGTCGACGCCGCGGGACGGGTCGCCATATTTTCCCGCATTGTCGAGGATGTTGTAGATCGCCTGCTCCAAGAGTAAGCCGTCCGCCCTGATCTGGCAGTCGCCTTCGACGCGGACGTCAGGCGTTCCGCCGCGGTGCCGCTTGAGCCGCTCCAGCGCGTCCGAGATGATTGCACGGAGTGACAAAGGGTGGCTGGCCGGCTGGATAATGCCGGACTGGATACGAGTCAGGGTCAACAGGTTGGCAACGAACTCGTTGAGTTTCTCGCCCTCGTCGCAGATGTTCTGAAGCAAGTCCCGGCGGACCGGCTCGGTGAACTTGTCGCCATATTCGAGCAGGCTCGACGACGAGCCGATGATTGCGGCCAGCGGCGACCGGAAATCGTGCGAGATCGAGGACAGCAGCGCCTGGCGTAGCCGGCCGGTCTCCTCGGCCGCCTGAGCCCTGACCTGCTCCTCGCGAGCGTGCGAGCGCGAGAGCGACGCGGAGGCAAGTTCGCCGAGCAGCTCGACGACGCCCCTTACATCGGCGTCGGCGCCTTCGCTGTCCCACACCGCCGCGCCCGCGACGTTCGACTGAGTTGAAACGAGCTGGACAGTCCAGCGGCCCGGCACATCCAGCGGCTTGCCGGTCGGCTGCAGTCTCTCGCGCCCGATTTCAATAGCGTGGGCCGCTTCTTCGGCGCGAAGCGAGCCGCTCTGCGCCTGCACTGCGCCGGCCGCGTCCAGTGCAATTGCGCTAGCCCCAGTGACCCGCGACAAGCTCTCGACGATCGTCGACCAGAACGACTGGTCTTGCTCATCGGTCAATCGGCGGCTGGTCTCGAACAGCTGCTTCATGCGGTCCGCCTGCAGCCGCGAGTTGGCCGCTTCGTCGTGCATCTTGCCGGCGACGGTGCCAGTCAGCAGGGCAACGATCAGAAACACGACGAGATTGAGCATGTCCTCGACGGCGCTGGTCTGTTGATTGGTGCGGAATGCGAGGAACAGATTGTAGAAAATTACACCCATGAAGGCCGCGGCGACCGCGGCCCGGCGGCCGCGGACGCTTGCCACGACGATCACTGCTGCAAGGAACAGCAAGGAAAGTCGCGTCACCCCGAGCGTCGAGTAGATGACCTCTGCGGCGATTGATGCTGTCAGCAGTGCAAGCAGCGCCGCAACCAGGTCGCCCAATGTTGGTACGCCAAGTGCGCCGCGCATCTGACCCAGTGCCTGTCCCCTGTTCCAGGCGTCAGCTAGCCGAAGCGCCGTTAAGTTCCAACGCTATAATGTCGGGTTAATAGCGGTTTGCAGTCGTGCGACGTGTGACTCAGGACAGCCGCGCGGGCGTTCCAAGGAACCCACGAACGCCTCAACGTCGAGACGCGGCGAAGATGCCCGATGGGGGAAAACGCGTGACCCGCACCATCATCTGACCAGTCGGTAGCTGACGAAGGCGATCTGCTTGCTGTCCGGCGACCAGCTCGGAACGTTGAGCGTGCCTTGACCGCCGAACAGCCGCGTCAGCACCTGTGGCGGGGCGCTTCCGTCCGCCGGCATGATTCGAAGCACCACGTCACGGTTGGGTGGATGGTCGCCGACGGCAATATCGAGCCCGAACGAGATAAACGCGACCCATTTCCCGTCCGGGGAGATGTGCGGAAACCAGTCGCGATAATCTGGATCGTTGGTCATCTGCACAGGCTCCGATCCGTCGGCCTTGGCTCGCCACAGCTGCATTGCGCCGGAGCGGGTCGAGTTGAACCACAGGTGGTTGCCATCCGGAGTCCATTCAGGTCCGTCGCTGCTTCCCGGACCGGCGATCAGCGTCCGATCCCTGCCGCTCGCAAGGTCACGCCCGCGGATTTCCACGGTGCCGTTGCTCGCATGAACATAGACGTAGGCGAGCGTCCTGCCGTCCGGTGACCAGCCGTGCCAATAGGAGCGCGCGTCGCGGTGGCCGACACGTAGAACGGGCCTGTCCGACCCGCCGATCGGCAGTGTGTATATGCGTGAGAAATCGTCGGGTTCGCTCTGGTCCGAGATGACCAGCTGCTTGCCGTCTGGCGAGATGCCATGGTCGTTGTTGTTCTTGATGCGGCGCCCGGTGTCGACCACCACCGGCTCGCCACCGGCTACAGCTATGCGCCAGATTTTTCCGGCGGCATTGTAGAGCAGGAACTTGCCGTCGAGCGTCCAGTTCGGGGCTTCGATCTTGCCCGGAAAATGGCGCACTATCCTGCGGCCCTGGAGGTCGCCCACGTCCATCACTTCCAGCGTCGCCTCAACCGCCGCTGCGTAGCCCGTGTCCGGCACATAGGACAGTTTCGGAACCCCGAGCGAGACGTTCGAGAACGTCGCCGTCTCACTCACCGCATTGTTGTGCGAGGTCAGCGCAAGCCCGACCAGATATGGAGCCTGGAACGGGATGCGGAAGTTGCCGCCCGCGTGCCGCAGCGGCTTGCCTGCCTCGGCCACCGAGAACCAGACGTAATCGCCCTCACGCTCGAGGCGGATACGCGCATTTGGAGCACGCAGGTTCGACACGATTTCTCGCGTCGGTCCATCCTGCGCCTCGCGATACTGCATGGCGATCAGCCCGTCTCCGTGAACCATTACATCGGCGTAAGGCGAGCCTGCCGTGCTATTCTGACGGATCATCACGCCGGCTTTGCGATGCGGGTCGACGCCTGCCCCTTCAAAGGCAATTTCGGCAGCGATGTGGAGGTCACCCGAGCGCTGCGTCCACATGTAGTGGAAGGCATCGGCCTCGCCCCAGATGTTCGCGCCACTTGCGGTAAGACGATAGCCGCGGCCGTCGAAGCTTGCCGTTCCTGGGATCGCCGTGGCGCCGACATCCGCACTTGCATCGAACAGCCCCAGACTTGTTGCAGCCGCCGTATTGGCTGCCGGCTGCGCAGCAACGCCGCTCGCATCGGCCAAACAGGCTGCGAGTGCGACGACGACGAACAGTTTCATGGACTCTCCCCCAATCCGTGCAGCCTGACAGCAGCGAAGCGGGCGGCGTCAGCAACGATGTTGTTCTCGTATCCGCGAACGCGCTCGGGGGAAATGGCACAAGGCTGGTAGCGCCTCGGGATGTCGGAGCCGCGCGGACATCCTGCTGCCGGTCAAGCCGCCGACAATCCGCAGTGGCGGCGGCAATCCTGAAACGAAACGACTCGCCGGTAGTTACTCAGGCAAAAGGGGAATTCGCCATGCTGCCAGCGCTTGCCACTCTCGCCTTTCTTCTCACCCTGATCTTGTTCGCCGTAATGGCCGCAGAGGTGATCGAGCAAAGAGACAAGATTGTCTCGGCGCTCAGGGGACATTCGCAGCTTGCAACCAAACGCCAGCGACTGGCCGTGCCGGTGCGCGTCTCTCTGCGCGTCCGGCAGGGGTGGACGCTCAGGGCAAGGCCGCAACGGCGCGCAGCTGCCTGACACTGGCATAATAGTCGGACACTCAATTTACTGCGAGGTGCCACCCTCGCTCGGCTGGCGATGCAGCGGCCGCGTCAGACCAGCTGCGTCCAGTCGACTTGTTGGTGCGCAAGCGGCTAGCGAAGGTGTTGCTGCTTAGGTCCAGCATCCCGCAGGCGCCTGACAAGCGCTTTGCCGGCAATCACTGAGAACGTCGCGATCAGAGAAAGCGCCGTTGAGAAAAGGAACAGGCCAAGGAAGGTGGTAGGCACGGACTTCACTCCTGCTTCGCTTGCACGCCTTACCGCATCAGCCGAGCGAATGCCAAAGGCGCGGTCGCTCCGGCTGCCCCGCTTCTATCCGGGTCTTCGATCCTGAAGAGTGCGGACGGCCGCGGCGCGTCATGCTCATGAATCGTGCATCTGTGTTGCATGGAGCCGCCGAGCGCCGCCGGTAAGGGCAAGCATCCGAGAAACTGCGGCACGTGGCGCAACATGCAATCGGATGCCGGAGGACGCAGGATTGGCGTTAAGTCTCTGTCCTCGCTAACTAAGCTGGTGCCGGATGCAGGATTCGAACCCGCGACCTTCGGTTTACAAAACCGCTGCACTACCCCTGTGCTAATCCGGCCCGATGCTTGGTCAGCCTTCCTGCCATTTGCGTCAGAGTACGCCGAAGGTCCAGCCTTCGCTGATCGCGATTTCCGGAGTGAGCGCCGCGGGAGCGAAGGCGCGGGGCTCGCCCAGGCCAAGCGCGCGCATGCCGGCGGCAGTCACCAGCGCATCGGTCTGGTGATCGTCGGGCTCGAACCGAAGCCGCGCCGGCGGGCTGCCGAGACCTTTGAGCGCCGTGTTCAGCTTGGCTCGGCTGCGCAGCTTGGTCCCGCTCAGGCCCGCTCGCCGGAGATAGATGCGCGTGTAGATCTCGACCACGGCACTCGCGGCAGAGGGAATTGGATCCATCGGCCAGATGGCGACTTTGCCGTCGAGCCGATGAAGCAGCCGCATGCCTGCGAAGCTCGCCTTGGCGACCTGGGCGGCGCCGATCGCGTCATAGGCACTGGCGGTCTTGCGTCCGCCCTGGCGGTTCAGCTGGGCGTCGCACTGCCTGAAACGGACGAAGTCGGCCTTCACTCCATCGGCGATCCCGAAATAGAAATGGCGGCGGTGCGCGACCTCGAGAAAGCTTGCAGCGCCGAGGTCATCGTCGTCGCAGCTTCGGTCGACATAGGCCCAGAACTCGCGAGCAGTGCGGGGAAGCCCGGGTTCGCCCGGCAGATAGTCGCCGCGCTCGATCAGCGGCGGAGCGAAGCTGAAGTCGAATCCGAACAGGACCCGCTCTCGGGCGGCGCGCGTGCGCAGCCAGTCGAGCACCTCCTGGCGCGACCAGACATGGCCGGGCTGGACCAGCCTCGGCGGGCCTTCGATCCGCGCCTCGGCGATCGCGATCCCCTTGTGCCTTTTGCCCTTCGCGCCCGACCAGTCGATCGCGACGAAGGCATCGAACGAAGCCCTTGTCATTGCGGGTCAGGCGAAGTCCTGACGACCGCAGCGCTGTGTCTGTGATCGTCGGTCAGACGATTGGCGGTTCGCTGTCGGTCGATGATGCCGGCGGCGTTCCGGGGATCCGGCGCTGGGCTGGCGGCGGCATCGATCCGGCTGTTCGGTCGGCGTAGCGCTCGAGCATTCGCGCGGCAGCGTCGCGTCCCCCCAGCCCGAAAGCGAGCGCCGTCGCGATCGCCGCCGAGCCGAGGATCAGCCCGAACGCCAGGATCACGATCTCATTGGCAAGCCCCATGAAGGTCAGGCCGATCGCGGTGAACAGGGCGATGATCGCGTAGCGGACGATCGTCTGCGCATAGCCGCCTTCGCCGGTCGAGCTTCCGACCAGCCCGGCGATGATCCGGGCGAGGAAGATTCCGACGACGATGATCAGGGTCCCGAAGATGACCTTGCCGCCAAGCTCAGTCACCTGCGCCAGGAACAACGCGATGGTCCCGCCGCCAAGCTGCTTGGCCGCCTCGATCGAGGCGATCAGGATGATGGCAATCATCGCGACATTGGCCACTACGCGCGACGGAACGGTGGTTGGCGGTACCACCCCGGTCGAGCGGATCGCCTGGTCGAAGCCGGTCGGCGGAAGCACCGCTTCGATGATCGATTTGAGGAACTTGGCGGCGATGAATGCAATGCCGATCCACAAGGCTGCACTGAGCACTCGGGGGATCGCCGCGAGGATCTGGTCGAGCATGGCGATGGCGGGACCCGAGATCGCCTCGACCCCGAGCACCTGGAGCGCTGCGATCGCGACCGGGATGATGATCAGCGCAAACACCAGGATGCCGGCGGCGCGGGCGAGCGAGGCGCGGGTTGCGCCCGGCGTGGTGCCGGGGGGAACGGCGGACGGATCGGTGCGCACCGTGCCTTCGCTGTCGCCGATGCCGATGCGGGCGAGCAGGCCATCGACATTGGCGGCGGCGAGCAGCGTCTCGACCAGCTGGCGGACGATGCGCGCGACGATAAGGCCGACGAAGAAGATCAGCCCGGCGCCGATCAGCCGCGGCAGGAAGTTGAAGATCTGGAGCGTCAGCGTGTTGATCGGGGCGAGGATCTGCCCGACCCCCAGGAACTGCAGCGCGGCCATGATCCCGACCAGCCAGACGATCAGCTTGGCGACGGTTCCAAGCTGGTGGCCGACGGTCTCGTCCTTGCTCCCGGCCGCATGCTTCTGCAGTGCAGGCGTCC
Source organism: Sphingomicrobium sp. (assembly GCA_030146725.1). Classification (GTDB taxonomy): domain Bacteria; phylum Pseudomonadota; class Alphaproteobacteria; order Sphingomonadales; family Sphingomonadaceae; genus Sphingomicrobium. The sequence goes on from JASLBJ010000054.1 coordinate 13,139, forward strand.
TGTCGACTGCCTTCTGAAGCGCCCATTTAACGGCTCGGGCGATCAGCCAGGTGGCAAGCAGGATGACAAGCGCGATGGCGATCCTGGGGCCCCAGACCATCAGCTGGCTCTCGAGGTACTGACCCTGCGGTTCACGGTACATGTCGCTGCTCCCTGTTGCGCTTGTCAATCAACCTTGATCCGGCGGCTTTGTTTCCGTGCGCTGCCGGCGCTGCTCGTCCCACCATGCAAGGCGCTCGTGGATGCGCGCTTCGAAGCCTCGGTCCGTGGGGCTGTAAAAGGTCTGCGGCGCCATGCCCGCCGGCCAATAGTCCTGGCCGGAGAAGCCACCCTCGACATCATGGTCGTAGGCATAGCCCTGGCCGTAGCCGACGCTCTTCATCAGCGTCGTGGGCGCGTTGAGGATCAGGTCGGGCGGCGGCAGTGAGCCGGTCTCCCGAGCGCTTCTCGAGGCAGCCTTGTGCGCGACATAGGCGGCGTTCGATTTGGGCGCGGTCGCAAGATACAGGCAGGCCTGAGCGATCGCCAACTCCCCTTCCGGCGAGCCGAGGAAGTCGAACGCGTCCTTGGCGGCAAGGCACTGAACCAGCGCCTGCGGGTCGGCGAGGCCGATGTCCTCGACTGCCGCACGGACCAGCCGGCGCAGGAGAAACAGCGGCTCCTCGCCGGCCGTCAGCATCCGCGCGAGATAGTAGAGCGCAGCCTGCGGGTCCGAGCCGCGGATCGACTTGTGGAGCGCGGATATGAGATTGTAGTGACCCTCGCGGTCCTTGTCGTACACCGGCATGCGGCGATGGAGCAGCGCGGCAAGCCCGGCCGGATCGAGCGGCTCGGACAGGTCCACGTCGAACAGGGTCTCGGCCTGGTTGAGCAGGAAGCGGCCGTCGCCGTCGGCGCTCGCGACCAGGGCGAGGCGGGCATCCGGCGTGAGTGGCAAGGAGCGGCCAACCTCCGTCTCGGCGCGGGCAATCAGTGTGTCGAGCGCCCGGTGGTCGAGCCGGCGCAGGATCAGGACCTGGCAGCGCGAGAGCAAGGCGGCGTTGAGTTCGAAGCTCGGGTTCTCGGTCGTTGCACCGACCAGAATGACGGTGCCGTTCTCGACATAGGGCAGGAAGCCGTCCTGCTGGGCGCGGTTGAAGCGGTGGATCTCATCCACGAACAGGAGAGTGCGCTGCCCCGCACCTGCGGCTGCTCTTGCTTCGGCGAACAGCTTCTTGAGATCGGCCACGCCCGAGAACACCGCCGAGATCATCACGAACCGCAGGCCCACCGCGCTTGCGAGCAGGCGGGCGATGCTGGTCTTTCCGGTGCCCGGCGGACCCCACAGGATCATCGACGACAGCTTGGCCGCAGCGACCATTCGCCCGATGGCGCCATCCGGGCCGGTTACGTGCTCCTGACCGACGATGTCGCCGAGCGCTCGCGGGCGGAGGCGATCGGCAAGCGGCGCTCCAGCATCTGCGGCACCAGCGGCATCAGCGGCATCAGCGGCGACCGTGGGGTCTTCCAGGCGGGCGAACAGATCGGCCATCGGGCGCTTCTAGAGGAGCACGACCGGAATGCACGAGGCACTTGCATGAGACCTATCTAAGATATATCTGAGCAGCATCTGAAGGAGAGATCATCATGCGACATCGGCATCATCATCAGCATGGCTGCAGACCGCGCGGCCGGTTCGAGTTCAACATTCCGGAAGCGCTGATCGCAATGCGCGGCGGACGTGGCTGGCAGGGCAGTTTCGGTCCGTTCCACTTCGACATGGGCGAGGGCCGCGGCGGCCCGCGCGGCGGCGGCGGTCGCGGCCGGCGGCGGATGTTCGAATCAGGCGAGCTTCGCACGGTGCTGCTCAAGCTGATCGCCGACGAGCCGCGCCACGGCTATGACTGCATCCGCGCAATCGAGGCGCTGACCGGCGGGCAATATGCGCCAAGCCCCGGCGTCGTCTATCCGACCCTGACCCTGCTGCAGGACATGGCGCTGATCGAGGAGGTCGCTGCCGAGGGATCGCGCAAGGCGTTCCAGGCAACCGCGGACGGGCGCGCGCTGCTGGCCGAGAAAGCCGCCGAGGTCGAAGCCTTGTTCGAGCGGCTGGCCGAGCTTGCCCCCGACCAGGAAAGCTCCGCGGGTCCGGCAATCGGCCGGGCGGTCAGGAACCTGATGAATGCACTTGGTCACCGGGTTGGTAGAGACGGGCTCGACGACGCCCTACTGCACGAGATTGCGGCCATTCTCGACGAGGCGGCGCAACGGATCGAACGGGTGAAGTGATCGCGACGGCGGGGGAGCCTAGCGCCTGGTCATTCGGGCATAGCGTTCGCGGCGCTCGATCACACGCTGGTAGACGCGCAGCACCGCGGCGTTGATCCGGTCCCAGTCCATCCGCTCGGCATAGGTCAGGCCCGCTGCGCCGTGCCGGGCGCGAAGGTCGGGATCGCGGGCATACGCTTCGATCGCGTCGGCGACAGCGTCGCTGTCGCCGGGTTCGACCAGCACCCCGGTCTCGCCGTCGCGCACGAGGTTGGTCGTCCCGGTCGCTTCGGCCGCGACGACGGGAAGCGCGCACGCCATGGCTTCCAGCGTGACATTGCCGAACGCCTCGGTGGTCGAGGGGTTGAGCAGCAGGTCGGCGCTGGCAAGCGCGCGGGCAAGGTCGGTGCCGACCTGCTGGCCAATGAACAATGCGCTGGGCAGCCGCTCCTCGAACCACGGGCGGGCAGGGCCTTCGCCGATCACCAGCACGCGATGGCGAACCCCGCGGGCGGCCAGGACATCGGCGGCATCGGCGAAGACGTCGAGCGCTTTCTCCATCACGACCCGACCGAGGAAAGCGACGACCAGCTCGTCGTCGGCGATCCCCTGTGCCCGCCGCCATTCGAGATCGCGGCGAGCTGGATTGAACTGCTCGCGATCGACTCCGCGTGTCCAGATCGTGATGTTGCGGTTCATCCGCTGGGCGCGGAGCACCGCGGCGGTCGACTCGGCGGGCGCGACCAGCGCATCGCAGCGGCGGTAGAGCCGGCGCAGGACCGCTCGGGCGGCCGGCTCAAGCAGCTCCATGTGGTAATAAGCGAGGTAGGTCTCGAACATCGTGTGGATCGAGGCGACTGCGGGAATGTTGCGCCGCCTTGCCCAGCTGACCGCCCGGTGCGCGGCGAAGTCGGGGCTGGCGATATGGATGACGTTCGGATTGAAGCTGGCAAGGTCACGACGAACGCGCGGTGGAAGCAGCAGCGGAATGCGGTATTCCGGACGGAAGAAGATCGGCATCGCGGGTACGCTGACGATTTCCCCGGTCGGCTCGAACGCCGGTTCGGCAACCGTCGGCGCGTAGATCCGTACCTTGACGCCTTCGCGCAGGAGGAAGCCGACAAGCCGGTTCAGCGCCTGATTCGCGCCGTCGCGCACATAATTGTAGTTGCCCGAGAAGAGGGCGATGCGGAGGTCGCTGGGCTGCACCGCGCTCCCCTAGGCGGCGGCGGCTCCGATGGCAAAGGCGCGCAAGTGGCTCAGATGTTCGATGACCGGATCAAGCATGGAATGCCGCCGATCGCGCGCGCCAATGCTCGATTGTTCATTCTCGGCAGCCTGCCGGGCGATGCCTCGCTCGCCGCGCGGCAATATTATGCTCACCCGACGAATCAGTTCTGGCGCTTGCTTGGCGATGTCATCGGCGATGACCTGTACAGGCGATCCTATGAGGAGCGGCTTGCCTGCCTCGCCGTGCGGCGGATCGGACTGTGGGACGTGGTTGCGTCGGCCGCGCGCCGCGGAAGCCTCGACCAGGCAATCCGCGGGGCAGGGCACAACCCCTTGGCGGCGTTGGTCGCCGACTATCCCAAGCTCGAAGCGATCGCGTTCAACGGGAAGACGGCGGCCACTGCAGGACGCCGGCTGCTTGGGGACAGCGCCGGCGTAGCGTTGATCGACCTGCCCTCTTCCAGCGCCGCCAACACCAGCGCGATCGCGGACAAGGCTCGGGTGTGGGCAAGCATTGCGAAATATTGCGGAGCTTAGGCTTGCGGCAAACGTACAGCAGGCCATCATGCCGACGATGAGTTCCGACGAAGATGCCGTGAGCAGCGACAAGAGGCTGTCGATGGTCGACGAGGCGCTGGTTGCGGGAACCATCGCCAACACCAACGGGATGCTGGTGATCCTCGCCAAGCTGGTCGCCAAAGGCGTGTTCGACCGCGAGGATCTGCTCGCTTTTTCGGACGCTTATTCCAAGCCGCTCGACCATGGCGGGATGCGTGAGAACGAGCTGGTCAGCCAGATGCAGGACCAGATGGAGTCGACCCTGGCCGAACTGATGCGCTTCCTCAGCGAGCGCTGAAGTCGGCAAGTCGCGGCTCCGGTCATTGCCGGTCAAGGTCGGAGCGACTATCTCCAGCGGATGGTCGCGGCCTTCCTCAAATGCTTTGCGCTGCTGGCGCTGTTGCTGATGCCTGTCGGTATGACCGTTGGCGCAGCGCAGGCGCATGGCTCGCCGATGTCCGGCGGCGGACATTGTGACGAGCAGCCGGCCGACCCGCAGCCGGGCACTCCGCAAGCGCAGATCGACTGTGCCGGCTGCACGGCCCTGCCGGTGGCCGAGGGTCCGGGTTCGGGCGCTGGCCAGCTTCCGCAATCTCCGACGAGCATCGCCGTACTGGCGCCGATCGAGGGCAATGGCCCCGAACTCGCAACGCCCCCTCCGAAGCGGGCCTGACGCTCCTTCTATCCAGACGTTCAGACCTTCGGAGAATCCATCATGAAGACGATCCTCGGCGCGATTGCGCTGATCATTGCCGCCCCGGCTGCCGCCCAGACCGCGACCGCCGACCCGCATGCCGGGCATGCCCAGCATCAGCAACAAGGCCAGCACCAGCAGCATCACGGCGCACCAAAGGGCGACCACAGCCAGCACAAGATGGACTGCTGCAAGCCCGGTGGATGCTGCGACAAGATGAAGCAGACAGAAGCTAGGATGGACTGCTGCAAGGACAAGGCCGCGGCCGCCTCCGCCCGCCCGACCAGCCGCTAACCTGTTTTTGGGGGTGCTGCCTCGATGGCGGCACCCTCCATCGGAGACCATCAGTGAAAACCCTGTTCGCCATCGGCGTGAGCGCGCTTGCGCTCGCCCCCGTTCCTGCGCTTGCGCAACATGCCGGGCATCAACCGGCGCCACCGGCACCCGTCGACCATAGCGCCCATCAGGGGCATCAGCCGGCGCCACCGGCACCCGTCGACCACAGCGCCCATCAGGGGCATGCGCCGGAGCCCACCGAAGCGCCGGAAGCAGCTGCCCCGGCACCGCCCGCAACGCCGGCGAAGCCTGTGATCGACCATTCGGCGATGGGCCATGGAGCGGCCGATCCGCACGCCGGCCACATGCCTGCTCCCGCTGCTCGACCCGGCCACGCCCCTGCTGCGGCCGAGGACCACGCCGGTCATGGCGGGATGGTCGGCGCATTCGGCCCCTATCCGATGAGCCGCGAAGCCTCGGGCACCGCGTGGCAGCCCGACACGTCCGAGCACATGGGGGCAATGAGCAAAGCGGGCGACTGGACGCTGATGGGCCATGGCGTGCTCAACCTGGTCTACGACCGCCAGGGCGGTCGCCGCGGCGACGAGATGGCGTTCGCATCCGGGATGCTGATGGGCATGGCGCAGCGGCCGCTCGGCAATGGCAGGCTGCAGTTGAAGGCGATGCTCAGTCCCGATCCGCTGATGGGCAAGCGCGGCTACCCGCTGCTGCTGGCAAGCGGCGAGACGGCCAACGGGGTCGATCACCTG
>JASLBJ010000122.1 GCA_030146725.1 Sphingomicrobium sp.
TATTCGGCCTCGCGGTGTCCGGCGGCGAGCAGCTCCTCGAACATGATGCCGACCTTCTGACCGTTCGGCGAGGCCAGCGAGTAGAGCTGGAACGGGTGCTTGCCGACGGGCAGTGCGTGCTCGTGGGTCGGGCCGGCGATCGGGCGATTGATGTTGGCGAACTGGCCGCCGCTCGGCTGGTCCCAGGTCCACACCGCGGGCGGGGTGTAGCTGTTGTCGTCGGTCATGCTGGGATCCTCTCGGGGTGAGAGGCCTTAGCTAGGTACGCGGTGCCGGGCTTACCAGCGGGGGGCCGGTTAGAGTCTGTTTCGCTGAAACAGAGTCGGCGCCGGTCCGCACCCCCACCCGGCCACCCACAGGATCATACTGGATGGGTGGCTGGGTGGGGGTGCGGGCCGGCGCCGTCTTACTGATCAAAGAAGTCAGAGCGCGCTGACCGAGAGGAACGAGGGCATCGGGCCGTTCCATTCGTCGGTCATGTCCTCGACGACGATCTGGCGCTCGGAAGCGGGTGCGGGTTCGGGCTGCGGTTCCGGGTCGCGCGGTGGCGGTGCGGGCCTCGGCTTGGGTGCGGCACGCTCCTGCCGCTCGCGCTCCTGCCGCTCGGGTTTGGGCTGGGGCGCCTCGCGCTCGGGCCTGGGCTGGGGCGCTGGGCGCTCCTGCCGCTCGGGTGTGCGCTCGCGGGCGCGGCGGGGTCCGCGCCTGGCAGCTGGCTTCTCGGACTGGGGCTCGTCGCCCAGTTCAGCTTGTGCGGTCGGTTCGATCAGCTTTGCAGCGGAGTCCACACGTGCGATCTTGAGGCCGGTGAGCTTCTCGATCGCCGCGACCGCTTCGGCATCCTCACGCGTGGCGAGGGTGATCGCGATCCCGCTGGCGCCCGCTCGGCCGGTGCGGCCGATGCGGTGGATATAGTCGTCGGGCTGCCACGGCACGTCGAAGTTGATGACGTGGCTGACCCCCTTCACGTCGAGCCCGCGGGCAGCGACGTCGGAGGCGACGAGGATGGTGATCTCCTCGCGCTTGAAGCGGTCGAACTCGGCGATGCGGTCCGACTGCTCCATGTCGCCCTGGATCTGGCCGACGGCGAAGTTGGCGCGCTTGAGGCTGGTGGCGAGGTCGCGGACGGTGGTCTTGCGATTGCAGAAGATGATCGCGTTCTTGAACTCCGCGGCGCGGAGCAGTTCGCGCAGGATATCGCGCTTCTTGTCGGCACGGACTTCGATCACGCGCTGTTCGATATTGATGTTGGCGGTGGCGGGCCGCGCGACCTCGATCCGCTTGGGGTCGTTGAGGAACTTGGCCGCGAGCTTCTGGATCGGCGGCGGCATGGTCGCCGAGAACAGGAGCGTCTGGCGCGACTTGGGCAGCTTGGTGCAGATTTCCTCGATGTCGGGGATGAAGCCCATGTCGAGCATCCGGTCGGCTTCGTCGATGACCAGCAATTCGCAACTGTTGAGCATGATCTTGCCGCGGCCGAACAGGTCCATCAGGCGGCCCGGCGTGGCGATCAGCACGTCGACGCCCTTTTCAAGCGCCTTGACCTGGTCGCCCATCTGCACGCCGCCGATCAGCAGCGCCATCGAGAGCTTGTGATACTTGCCGTATTTCTCGAAATTCTCGGCGACCTGGGCGGCGAGTTCGCGGGTCGGCTCGAGGATCAGCGAGCGCGGCATCCGCGCGCGGCTGCGGCCGTTGCCGAGCACGTCGATCATCGGCAGGACGAAGGCGGCGGTCTTGCCGGTGCCGGTCTGGGCGATGCCGATCAGGTCCTTGCCCATCAGCACCGACGGGATCGCGCCCTGCTGGATCGGGGTGGGATCGTTGTAGCCGCTGTCGCCGATCGCGCGCAGCAATTCGTCGGAAAGGCCGAGATCGGCAAAGGACATGAAGGATCCGGAAGTTAAGGGGGAGCTTCGTTCGTGCAGCCGCTCGCCCCTTGTGCTAACGCCCGGCGGGCTCAAAAGTCAAGGAATGTGGCGCGCTGAGGGCCACCCTGACCGCAAGGAACGCCTAGCGCTCGGGAACGCCGATTCGCTTGAGGCGCGGCATCAGCAATTGCATGCTCTCGACGCGGCAGTTGCCGCCCATTCGCGAGTAGACGCTGTCGCGGCCGGCGCAGAGGCGCTGGTCCTCGGGCTTGAGATAGAAGCCGCCATAGAAATCGAGCGCCGGGCAGTCGGCCGAGAAATGCGCGCGGACCCGCCGCCGCTGGGGCAGCAGGATGTCGACCTGCTCAGGGCCCGACAGCATTGCACCGCGGATGGCGTTGACCTGCAGGCACTGGACTCCGCGGACGGCGAGCCATTCGAGCTGCGGCGGCGGCAGCGGCCGGACCGGCACCCGGACGATCAGCTGATCCTCGACCATCACCTGGCGAACGCCGGATGCCTCCGCGCCCTGGCCGGAAGCCAGGCCGAACAGCATCGGAAGCAGTGCGAAAAGGTTGGCGAAGGTCACGCGAGGGTCATCATGCCCCTGATTGCCTGGCAGCAGGCGGTTGAATGGTCAATGAATTGGGGCTCGTGGGCGCCGCGGTGAGGGGGCGGGTGACGGGAGCGGGGCGGAGCGGCAGGGGCGGAGCGGTTCGGCTTGCCTTCGCCGCCGCCGGTGAATAGATGGCACACCGCTAGACCACCGGCCCCCGCGCGCAATGCCGCGCCCGGCGCTGGATCCCAGGAGATCAATTGCATGGCGAGTGCCGCGCCGACCCAGAGCCTGCCCCTGTTCTATTCCGAGCTCGAGCCGCTGAACGTCAGTCAGCATGGCAAGATGAAAATCCGCCGGATCGAAAAGGCGCCGATCATTGCCAAGACCCACGCGATCCCGGCCACGGTCGAGGAGTTCGCCTTGCTCCAGCGCCACTTTCCGGTGGTGTTTTCGGTCGGCGACGCGCCGGTGCCGCTGGCGCTGATGGGGCTCAACGAAGGCGTCAACGTGTTCCTCGACGACGAGGGCAAGACGATCGACAGCAACATCTATCTGCCCGCCTACATGCGGCGCTATCCGTTCCTGCTTGCCCGGCTGCGGCCCGATAGCGACGAACTGTCGTTGTGCGTCGATCCGACCTCGGGCGCGATCGGCGACTTCGAAGACGGGGAGCCGTTGTTCGACGGCGACCAGCCGAGCCAGGCGACCAAGGCGGTGCTCCAGTTCTGCGAGCAGTTCGAAACCGCCGGCCAGCGCACCGGTGCCTTTGTCGAAGAGCTCCAGAAAAGCGGGCTGCTGATGCCGGGCGAGGTCGCGATCCAGCCTGGCGGATCCGAGCAGCCGTATATCTACCGCGGCTTCCAGATGGTCGACGAGGAGAAGCTGCGCGAGCTTCGCGGCGACGAGCTGAGGAAGATGAATCAGAACGGGATGCTTGCGCTGATCTACGCGCATCTGTTCTCGCTGTCGCAGCTGCGCGACCTGTTCTCGCGCCAGGTGATGCAGGGCAAGGGTCCGATCGCAGCGCCTGCGCAGGGAGTGCCGGGGCTGTCGGGAGTGCCGGGGTTGTCGGTCCAGCCGTGAATCGCGCGGGACAGGCGGACTTGAAACCAGCCTGACCGGGACCATCTCGCTCGCTGGCACTGCGGCCCTTCGCGTTTCCCCTTCGCGAAATGGCGGTCATGCCGGCGCACCTTGTGGTGCGTCCCTCCCTGAACCTTGGCCACCTCGCGACCTGCGGGGTGGCCTTTTTTCTGGTGGCTATTCGGCCGCGATCGGCAGCCGGGCAAGGCGCGACAGCATTAGCTGGCCAAGCCCGAGCGCAAGCGTTTCGAGCAACATTGCGCAGCGGTCGAAGCCGGGTCCAGGCGCGGCCATCGACCGGTCGAGGTAGCAGCGCCGGTCGAGCTCGATCTGGATCGCGTGAACCTCGCGACCCGGTGCT
>JASLBJ010000142.1 GCA_030146725.1 Sphingomicrobium sp.
CCGCGGCCGAGGACATGGCCCCGGACCGGCTGTCCGCCTTCAACACCATCATGAGCGCGACTCCGCGCATCTGGCTTGGTGGGATTCTTGCCTATGGCACGTCGCAGATCCTCAACGTGGCGATCTTCAGCCGCCTCAAGGGAACCGGCGGGCGGCTGCTGTGGCTGCGTTCGGGCGTCGCCAGCGTGCTCAGCCAGATCGTCGACACGCTGATCTTCATTACCGTATCCTTCTACGGCGTGTTCCCGATCGGCGAACTCCTGCTCGGCCAGTTGCTTGCCAAGGTCGTGCTGTCCGTCATCCTCGTTCCGCCACTGGTTTACGCGTTCGTTGCGCTGGGCCGGCGACTCGACGCAAGCCGCTGATCAAGAAGCATTCGCGTCAGTCAATTGTGGTTATTGTGCAACGCAGCATCGGATTCCTTGCTGCGCCTGAACCTATGTCACCTGACTGTCTCAAAACCGCTATACCGGCCTCGGTCATCCAATCAGCACCGTATCCGCACCGGGGAGTTTTCCTGTGAAAAAGCTCGTTCTTCTCTGCTCGTCCGCGCTCGTCGCGATGCCTACAACCGCCTTTGCTCAATCCACCGGAACGCAGGACTTCGAGGACGCGATCGTCGTCACCGGCACCCGCAATCAGGAGGTCGGCGGCTTCCAGGCGCCCGATACGCCGAAGGCCAAGGCGGTGATCACGCAGGAATTCATCTCCCGCAGCAGCCCCGGCCAGACCGTTCTCGACGTCATCAACGTGGTTCCGGGTGTCAGTTTCCAGAACAACGACGCGTACGGCAATGCGGGCGGCCGCCTGACAATCCGCGGCTTCGATCAGACCCGCGTCAGCTACACGCTCGACGGCATCCAGCTTAACGACAGCGGCAATTACGAGGTCTATTCGAACTTCTCGATCGACCCCGAACTGATCGAGCAGACCAACGTCGGTCTCGGCTCGACCGATGTCGACAGCCCGACCGCCTCCGCGACCGGCGGCACCGTCAACCAGCGCACACGCGTGCCCAGCAACACCTTCGGTGTCCGAGCCGTCGGAACTCTCGGCGAGTTCGACTATCGCCGCGGCTTCCTGATGATCGACACGGGTTCGTTCACCAGCCTCGGCACCCGGGCGTTCGTCGCTGCGAGCACGTCCAAGTACGACAATCCGTACAACAATTTCGGCAAGCTCGACCGCAAGCAGTACAATGCGCGCATCTATCAGCCGCTTGGCGAAAATGGCGACTTTGTCTCGCTCGCCGGCCGCATCAACCGCGACCGCAATAACTTCTTCGGCTCGGTCACACTGCGCAACGATCGCGACGTCCCTTCAGGGTTTCCGAGCCGTCGAAGCGAGCGCGAGTATGACATCGATGCAGATTGCACGGTTGATGCGCCACAAGCCGGTGTCGTCGATTCGACGAACACTTGCGGAACTGAGTTCGACCGTCGGCTGAATCCTTCGAACAGCTGGAACATCCGTGCCAACTCGCGCTTCACGCTTGCCGAAAACCTCGTCCTGACGATCGACCCGAGCCTCCAGTATACGAAGGCCAACGGTGGCGGCACGGCTCGTGCCCGCGAGGGTTTCCGCGTTATCAACGGTGTCCAGTACACGGGCTTCATCGGCGGACAATATTACTTCGGCACCGATCTGAACGGCGATGGCGATGTAATCGACACCTGCAGTGCAATCGGTGCGTCATGCTCAAGCTCCAACTTGACTGGCGTGACACTGCTTGCCCCAAGTCAGACCATCACCAACCGGTACGGGGTGATTGCGGGCCTTCGCTGGGACGCAACTGAAGATCACACCTTCCGAGTCAGTCTCACGCGCGACCATTCGGATCATCGTCAGACCGGTGAGCTCGGATACGTTCGTAACAACGGCACGCCGATCGAAGCATTTCCGGTTGACGACCCGATCAGCGACGGAAACGGCAACACGGTCCAGAAGCGCGACCGTCAGTCCTACGCGATCCTCAACCAGGTCGCCGGAGAGTGGCGTGGTCAGTTCGGCCCGCTAACGGCGAACGTCGGCCTGCGGCTGCCCTACTTCACGCGCGACCTAGAGAACAACTGTTTCACGACCTCGGCCAACGGCTTCGTCGATTGCTTTGGTGGCAATGACGCACTGGTCGCGGCCTACGCGGCGGCGAACCCGTACGTCGTCAACGAGTCAACGGGGCAGGTTACCAGCGGGTTCTCTCCGCCGCAGAAGCGCAAGCTGAAGTATAGCGAATTGCTGCCCAATGTCGGTGCGATCTACGACTTCACGCCGCAGATCTCTGGCTTTGCCAGCTATGCCAAGGGCTTGTCGGTGCCGAGCACGGACAATCTGTACAACGCCTTCTACTTCGCTCCGGACACCGATCAGGCTCGTCCGGATCCGGAGACGACCGATACGTTCGACGTCGGTGCGCGCTTCCGTAGCTCGCGCGTCCAGGCGCAGATTGCCGGCTGGTTCACGAAGTTCGATAATCGCTTGGCATCTGCATACGACCCAGAGCTCGACCGCACCATTTACCGCAACCTCGGTCGCGTGGATAAGTGGGGCATTGACGGGTCGGTCGCTTACCAGCCGATGCGTGAACTGACGCTCTACGGCTTCGGCTCGCTCAACGAATCGAAGATCAAGGACAATCTCCAGATTGGTGGTGGAACGGGCTTTGACTGCGACAGCGCCGAGCAGAATGCCACCGGCCTGCGCAACTGCGCTTTCATCGGCGGCAAGCGGGAATCCGGCGCACCGCGCTACATGTACGGCGCCTCGGTCCTTGGTGCGCTCGGCCCCATCGAGCTTGGTGTCACCGCCAAGCGCACCGGCCCGCGCTTCGTGTACGACACCAATGCACCGACCTTTGCCGGCGACGTCGACCTGACTGGCGCCGCCGGCCCGACCGAGATCTACGGTGCCAAGGCCCCGGCGTACTGGCTCGTGAACCTCGATGCCCGCATGTACCTCGGCAAGCTCGGCCTCAGCACGTTCAGCGGTCTTGGCGGAACCTACCTGCAGCTCAACGTCTATAACCTGTTCGACACGCTGTACGTCGGCGGCTTCGGCGGCAACCTCAATCAGGGCCTCAATGGCGCAGGTGTCTACGGCAACCCCGGGTTCGTCCAGATCGGCGCTCCGCGCACGGTTTCGCTCAGCCTGAACGTCGGCTTCTAACGGATTGCGCCGTGCCCGCCGGAACCCTCTCTGGCGGGCACGGCCAAGCTGTTGCCAAACGGACCGTTGTCGACGAATGGTGATCTCGGCGCGCCGAACGGAGGTGCCCAACGGGGCGGCTCGCGTTAGGTAAGCTAACCTGGATCAATCGAGTAACAGCTTGTCCGACGAAGAGCGCCCCACTCGCACCGAGCTCGAGCAGGTCAATGCCGAGCTTCAGCAGAGTCTCCAGAACTGCCGCGAACTGCTGCAGGATTGCCGATCAAAGCTGGCTGCCAACGGGAACGAGCCTGAGGCCGCAACGGAACGTCGGACTTCGCAACGCTGACGAGCGTCAGGCTGCGACGCTCTTGCGCGGCTTGTCTACGCGAGCGTTTGGCGCCGTGGCAGCAATTACCGCGCGGGACAGCGCATCGAGTGTGAATGGCTTGAACAACACCCCAAGCTCTTGCGTGCCCGCACCAAGCTCGTCACCTTCCGCATAGCCAGTGATGATCAGCGACGGCAGGTCGGGACGGTTCTCGCGCGCCTTTCGCACCAATTGCGTGCCTGACAGATTGGGCATCGCATAGTCGCTGATCAGCAGGTCCCAACACTCGTCCTGGTCCGCGAGCCGGTCGAGCGCCGCAGCGCCATTGCCGGCTTGGGTGACACGGTGCCCAAGCTCCTCGAGCATTGCGGCAGTCGCGGTCCGCACCTCGTCATGATCGTCGACCAGCAAGACCGATAGAGCCTCCTGCGATGCCGGTGTTGCGGACGGCGTGAACGGCACGGTCTCGGCGGCCTGTTCGGCGCGCGGGAGCCAGAGCTCCGCCCGGGTGCCCCGACCAAGCTCACTCTGCAGGTGGAATGTGCCATTTGATTGCTTGGCAAAACCATAGACCATGCTGAGGCCAAGCCCGGTGCCCTTGCCGACCTCCTTGGTGGTGAAGAACGGCTCCATTACCTTTTCAAGGTTCTCGGGCGAGATGCCGTGGCCGGCGTCGGCCACTGCAATCAGCACATAATCGCCGCGATCAGGACCGCCAGACTGGTCGCTGCGCACCGCCCGGTTCTCGGCCGAGATGCGGATCGTGCCACCTTCGGGCATCGCGTCGCGGGCATTGATGATCAGGTTGAGCAGCGCCAGCTCAAGCTGCGGCTCGTCGGCGAAGGCACACCAGATGCCGTCCTCAACGCTCCATTCGAGTTGGACCAGCCCGCCGAGCGTGTGCGCGAGGAGGTCGTTCAATGCTTTCTGGAGCGCGGCGACGTCGACGCTGCTCGGCTGCAACTGCTGACGGCGTGCAAAGGCAAGCAGCCGCCGGACGAGGTCGGATCCCTGGTCTGCCGCGCGCTTGGTCATTGCCAGGATCTTGCGCTGTTCGTCGTCCAGCGTCGCCCGGCGCTCGAGCAGTCCGAGACCGCCAAGCACCGCCGCGAGCAGGTTGTTGAAGTCGTGCGCGATTCCCCCGGTCAGCTTGCCGATCGAGTCCATCTTCTGCGCCTGCAGAAGCTGACCCTCGAGCGAACGCCGTTCGGTCACGTCGGTTAGCGTGCCCGCAAACTCCAGCGCCTGGCCCGTCGGATCCCGCAGCAGCACCGTCTGGTCGTGAAAATGCTTGTGACTGCCGTCGGCGCAGCGCCAGCGATACTCGACCGAGAAGCGTCCCGTCGACTGCCGCTCCACCAGCGCCCCCAGTACCCGGTCGCGATCGTCTTCATGAAGATTGTCGGACCACAAGGTCGGTGTCGCGCGGACGTCTTCGAAGCTATAGCCTGTCATCGCCGCAAGGTCGCCGCTGACGAAGTCGGGACAGCGCGGCTCGCAAGCGAGCGGCTCGAGATAGAGGATGATCGGCAGCGACTGGATGATTGCCGCCTGCCTTTGCTCGGCTCGGCGAAGCTCCTGGACCGCTTCCAGCCGCTCGGCATTGGCGCGTAGATTCTCATCGAGCAGCGCCTGTTCCTGCCGGGCCTTGCGCTCGATTTCTTTGGTCTTGGCGAACAGGTCGACGAACACTGCGATCTTCGACTTCAGCACCACCGGATCGACCGGCTTGAACACATAGTCGACCGCACCCATCGCATAGCCGCGGATCAGATGCTCGGTCTCCTTGTTGACCGCCGACAGGAACACGATCGGGATGCGCTTCGTCTGCTCGCGGGTGCGGATGATCTGCGCGGTCTCGTAACCGTCGAGCCCGGGCATGTAGACGTCCAGCAGGATGACTGCGAACTCGCCCCTGAGCAGCTGGCGGAGCGCCTCCTCGCCCGAGTTGGCGGTGACGACCTCGCCGACGTCCTCGAGCACCGTGCTGACTGCGAGCAGGTTGCGCTCGTCGTCGTCCACCACCAGCACGCGGGGGCGCTCGACCGGTTCGCCGCCGTCCAGCACCGGCGACAGGCGGGCCAAGGCTGCTGCCGCAGCCTGGGCGCTTTTGGACTGGGGCACGTTCACCCTATTCCGCGGCCTCGACGGTGATCATCGGCGACGTAGCGCTGTCGTGTGCCACGTCGTTGCGAGAACGGGCGATCCACACCCGCAACAGCGCAAGCAGCAGGTCGATGTCCACCGGCTTGGCGATATAGTCGGACGCGCCGGCATCGAGGCACTTCTGGCGGTCGCCCTTCATTGCCTTGGCGGTCACCGCGATGAGCGGCAGTTCGGCGAGCGCGGGACGCTTGCGGATCTGCTGCATCGTCTCGTAGCCGTCCATCTCGGGCATCATGATGTCGATCAGCGCGACATCGATCCCCGCGGTCGTGTCGAGAATGTCGATCCCGTCCTGCCCGCGCTCGGCGTGCAGGACCTCGACGTCATAGCTCTCGAGCACGCTGGTCAGCGAATAGATGTTGCGGATGTCGTCGTCGACGATCAGCATCCGGGTCCCCGCAAGTTCGGGCACGGCGCGGCTGGTGGGCGCGGGTTCGGCCGGAACGGCGGAACGAGGGCTGCGCTTGCCCGCGACCGGGCGGACCTGTTCAAGCAGGTCGCGGAAGACAGTTGTCAGCACGGCGTCGTCGGCCGGCTTCTCGGTCACTCCGATCGCGCCGATCGACATTGCCGACCGGCTCTTGTCGGCGCCCGAGATGACATGGACCGGGATGTGGCCGGTCTGCGGGTCATGCTTGAGGAGGTCGAGCAACACGAAGCCGTCGATGTCGGACAATCCAAGATCGAGTGTGATAGCGTTCGGCTGCAGCTTGCGGGCGAGCGCAAGCGTACCCGAGCCGGCGGTCGACACGACGCCCTTCAGGCCGACGCCGCGAGCGATGTCGAGCAGGATTCCAGCGAAGGTCGGGTCATCCTCCACGATCAGCACGAACGTATCGAGGCCCAGGTTGTCGCGGTCGTCGCTGACCTCATAGCCGCTTGGCAGGGCAGTGGGCACGATGGCTCCGCTATTGTCGTAGCGCGCGTTGCTGCCGCTCGTCGCCGCTGCGGCCGGAGCAGCATGGAGCGGCACGAACAGAGTAAAGGTCGAGCCTTCGTTCGGATTCGAGCGCACCTGCAGCTCACCGCCGAGCAGGCGCGCAATCTCGCGGCTGATCGACAGGCCAAGCCCGGTGCCACCATATTTGCGGCTGGTGGTTCCGTCGGCCTGCTGGAACGCCTCGAAGATCAGTTTCTGCTTGTCCTGCGGGATGCCGATCCCGGTATCCGTGACTGCGATCTCGATCGCCTTGTCGGCATTCTGCAGCACCGCATGGCTCTTGCTCCAGCCGCTTGTCGCAGTGCGCACGGCGAGCGTCACTCCGCCTCGCGCCGTGAACTTGAAGGCGTTCGACAGCAGGTTGAGCACGACCTGCTGAAGCCGCTTCTCGTCGGTGCGGATGGTCTCGGGCAATCGCGCATCGAACTCGACATTGAAGTCGAGGTCCTTGTCCGCCGCAAGCTGGCGGAACGTGCGCTCCATATGCTGCTTGAGGCTGCTCATCGGCATCTCGCCGACCTCAATCGTCACCGTTCCCGATTCGATCTTCGACAGGTCGAGAATGTCGTTGATTAGGTTGAGGAGATCCGAACCCGCCGAATTGATCGTTCGTGCGAATTCGACCTGCTTCTCGTTGAGGTTACCTTGGGGATTGTCGGTCAACAGCTTGGACAGGATCAGCAGCGAGTTGAGCGGAGTGCGCAACTCGTGGCTCATATTGGCCAGGAACTCCGACTTGTACTTGGAGGTCAGTGAAAGCTGCTCGGCCTTCTCCTCGACTGCGCGCCGAGCCATTTCGATCTCGATATTCTTCGCTTCGACCTGCTTCTTCTCATTCTCGAGCAGCTGCGCCTTCTCCTGCAGCTCCTCGTTGGTGGCGTGCAATTCCTCCTGCTTGGTGGTCAGCTCGGTCTGGCGCGCCTGAAGCTCCTGGGTCAGCAGCTGCGACTGCTTGAGCAGCCCTTCGGTGCGCATCGTCGCGGCGATCGTGTTAAGCACGATCCCGATCGATTCCATCAGCTGGTCGAGGAAGCTCTGGTGAGTCTCATTGAACTCGCCGAAAGAGGCGAGCTCGATCACCGCCTTGACGTCATCCTCGAACAGAGCGGGGAGAATATTGACGTTAGCCGGAGCCGACTCGCCGAGTCCCGAGCCGATGCGGATGAAGTCGCCGGGCACCTGCTTCAGCAGGATCGGGCGCTTGTCCGCGGCGGCCTGCCCGACGAGCCCCTCGCGTAAGGCAAACTCGCGCTTGAGCCGATCGGGGGACTCGGCGCCGTAGCTCGCAACCAGCTCGAGCTTGGTCTCTTCCTCATCGCGATTGGTGACGTAGAACACGCCATATTGCGCATCCACCAGCGGTGCCAGTTCGCTCATGATCAGGTTCGACACGGTGGTCAGGTCGCGCTCGCCCTGAAGCATCCGGCTGAACCGCGCGAGGTTGGTCTTGAGCCAATCCTGCTCGGCGTTCTTAAGCGTCTGATCCTTCAGATTTCGGATCATCTCGTTGATCGTGTCCTTGAGCGCCGCCATCTCGCCCGACGCCTCGACCGCGATCGAGCGGGTCAGATCGCCCTTGGTCACGGCGGTCGCCACGTCGGCGATCGACCGCACCTGCCCGGTGAGGTTCGCGGCCATCGCGTTCACGTTGTCGGTGAGGTCGCGCCAGAGGCCCGCGGCACCCGGCACGCGCGCCTGGCCGCCGAGCTTGCCCTCGATGCCCACTTCGCGCGCCACATTGGTCACCTGGTCGCCGAAGGTCGACAGCGTTTCGATCATGAAGTTGATGGTCTCGGCGAGCGCCGCGATCTCGCCCTTGGCGTCCACGGTCAGCTTGCGCTTGAGGTTGCCCTGCGCAACCGCCGTCACAACGTCGGCGATCCCGCGCACCTGGTTGGTAAGATTGGTCGCCATCAGATTG
>JASLBJ010000150.1 GCA_030146725.1 Sphingomicrobium sp.
TCTTCACCTGATCCTGCGTGCACTCGATGTCGGACCGGGCGACGAGGTCATCGTCGGCAGCAACAACTATATCGCGACCTGGCTCGCGGTCAGCATGGTCGGCGCCACCCCGATCGCGATCGAGCCCGATCCGCGGACCCACAATCTCGATCCGGCGCTGATCGAAGCGGCAGTGACCAGCCGAACCAAGGTGATCCTCCCGACCCATCTCTACGGTCAGCCGGCCGACCTCGACCCGATGCTCGATATCGCCCGGCGTCACGGTCTCAAGCTGGTCGAGGACGCCGCCCAGGCGCATGGCGCACGGTACAATGGCCAGCCGATCGGGGCGCATGGCGATGCGGTCGCGTGGAGCTTCTACCCGAGCAAGAACCTCGGAGCGCTGGGTGATGCCGGAGCCGTAACGACCAACGATCCCGCCCTTGCCGAGCGCATCCGGGTCCTCGCCAACTATGGCTCCCACGTCCGCTACGTGAACGACGTTCGCGGCGTGAATTCCCGTCTCGATCCAGTGCAGGCAGTGGTGCTCGCAGTGAAACTTGGGCGGCTCGACGAGTGGAACGCCCGCCGTGCCGGAATCGCGGCCCTCTACTCGGATGCGCTTGCCGACGCCGCCATCGAGCTTCCCCACGTGCCCAACTGGGCCGACCCCGCCTGGCATCTGTATGTTGTAGCCAGCCCGCGCCGCGACGCGCTCCACAGCGCGCTTGGCAACGCTGGCGTGCAGACGATCATCCACTATCCGATCCCGCCGCACCTCCAGGCGGCCTACTCCGACCTTGCCCTCGAGCGCGGCCGCTTCCCCGTCGCCGAGCGTCTGGCCAACGAGGTGCTGAGCCTGCCAATCGGACCGCAGATGAGCGTTGAACAGGCCCAGCGGGTGATCGATGCGGTCATCCGGGCGACCGCTTGAGCGCCGACCAGGCTTCGCACCGCCGGCTGTTCAAGGCGACTGCCGTCTCGGGCGCGTCGGCGGCGATCGTCACGGTTATCGGCCTGCTCAAGATGAAGCTGTTCGCCTTGTGGCTCGGGCCGCAGGGCATTGGCCTGTTCGGCGTGTATTACGCGGTGATGGCGACGGCCGCGGTGCTTGCGGGAATGGGGCTCAACGTCAGTGGGGTCCGTCATCTGGCCCCCCTGGTCGAGCAGGACAGCGGCGCCGGCCAGGCCCGCCGGCAGATCTGGCTGCTGACCCTGCCACTCGCCATCGCCGGGGGGCTTGCACTGTGGCTGCTGAGCGAGCCGCTGGCGGGTCGGGTGCTGGCTCAGCCGGCAATGGCGCCGGCGATCGCATGGCTCGGGGTTGGAGTCGCCGTCTCCGTGGTCTCGGCAACCCAGTTGATCATGCTTCAGGCGTACCGGCGGATCGAGGACCTTGCCCAGGCGCGGCTGCTCGGCGCTCTGCTCGGGGCAGTCGCAGGCGCGGTGCTTGTATGGCTCTACCGTGAAAACGGGGTGCTTCCGGCGCTTCTCGCAATGCCGATAGGCGCCGTCATCGCCACCATCCCGTTCAGCCGCCGGTTGCCGCCTGCGCAGCAGCGCCCTGACAGCTTGTCCGAAACTCTCCCGGTGTGGGGTTTGCTGCTCAAGCTCGGCTTCGTCGTGATGGTCGCGGGGCTCGTGGCGGGCGTGGGACAGATCGCCGTTCGCGGGATCATCGCGCGCGAGTTCGGGCTGGATGCGGCCGGGCTGTACCAATCGGCAGCCAGCATTTCAGCCAACAGCATCAGCCTGATCCTTGCGGCAATGGCGTCCGACTATTTGCCCAGGCTTAGCGCCGTCGCAAACGATCCCACCAAAGCCAGGCTCGTCGTCAACCAGCAGATCGAGGTCGGGCTACTGCTTAGCGGACCGCTACTGATCCTGGTCATCACGCTTGCGCCACAAGCGCTCTATGTCGCTTATTCGTCCGAGTTCACCGGTGCTGCCCAACTGCTTCGGTGGAGCCTTGCCGGCGACATGCTGCGGGTGACCGCCTGGGCGCTGATGTTCGTGCTCGTCACGCGCTCGGCAAGTCTCGCCTATTTTCTCGCTGAGGCGAGCGTCGTTGCGGTGTTCATCGGGCTCACCTGGCTGCTGCTGCCTCTGCTTGGACTGGAAGGGGCCGGCGTTGCCTATTGGCTGAGCTTCATCGCCTACCTCGGACTCGCGGCAGCCTTCTGCGCGCGGTTCGGAGTCACGATGTCGGGCAGGAACATGCGATTGCTGTTGCTTCAGGCGGCTTCGGCAATGCTCGTCCCGCTGCTCGCAGCCCGGTCCGAAGCTGCCGCGCTGATGCTCGGCGGAGCGCTTACCTTGATCTTCGCGGCGATCTCGGTACGCCGCTTCCAGATCCTCCTGCTGGAACCCGGCTCCCCCGGCTTCCTGCAACGGGTGGCGGGTTTGCTGAGGCGCAGGCGGTGAACGGTACAGTTGGCAGGGAAGAGTAGGGCAGCCGTGCGCATCCTGTTTGTGACCTGGGATGGTCCCGGCCTGTCCTACCTGGAGAGCCTGTTCCTGCCGATCTTCACGGGGCTGCAGGCGCGCGGTCATCAGTTCGACGTGCTTCAGTTCCGCTGGGGCGATGATGCGCAGCGGACGCGCGCCGCCGAGATCTGCCGCGGAGCCGGCATCGGTTATCGCTCGGTTCCTGTGTGGCGTATTGCAGGTTCGATGGGTGCGTTCGCTTCGGCGGTGCGCGGTGGACGCCATATCCGCGCCGCCGTTCGCGCCTTCGGCTCCGACGTAGTGATGCCGCGGAGCCTGCTTCCCGGAGTCGCGACCTTGGCTGCGGGCCCGGCCAGGCTCCCGCCGATCATCTACGATGCCGACGGTCTCGAAGCCGATGAACGTGCGGAGTTCGCCGGACTCGCAACCACCGGGAGAGCCTATCGAGTCCTGCGCGATGTCGAGGCGCAGATGCTGCGCCATGCCCGGACCGTGCTTGTCCGGACACCGGCAGCCCGCGATATATTGATCGCTCGTGCCGGACCGCCAGGCGGCAGTAGCCACTATTTTCTCGTGACCAACGGCCGCGATGCAGGCGTCTTCCACCCATTCGATCCGGCGGCGCGCGCGGCCGTTCGCTTCGAGCTCGGGATTGCGCCGGACGCACCGCTGATCGTCTATGCGGGGTCGGTCGGCTATCGCTACAACAGTCCGCGGATCGCCGAGTTTGCCCTGGCGGTGAGAGCCCGCCGCCCTGACGTCCGCCTGCTGGTGCTGACCGGTTCTCCCGACGCAGCCAGATCCGAGCTTGCGAGCGGGCTGACGGAACTTGGCTCGGCGGCGATCGTCATGCGGGCCGCGCCGGGCGATGTCGCTCGCTACCTTGCCGCGGGGGACATCGGCACGGCTTATGTTCGGCCAAGCTTTTCCACGCAGGGAGTCGCACCGGTCAAGATCGGGGAATATCTGCTCTGCGGGCTGCCGCTGGTCGGGCCCGCCGAGGTTGGAGATACATCGGCACCGCTCGCGAAGGGCCTGATGATCGACGACGCGCTCGGGCTGGAGGCTGCGGCCGAGTGGTTCACCGACACGGTCCTCCCGAATCGGGAGCGCTTCCGTGCCGACGCGCGCACCGTCGGGCTTGCCCGCTTCTCGCTCGAGCGCAGCGTCGAGGATTATGCGGTTGCCCTGGACTCGCTCGGCCGATGAACCAGGCTGCTCCGCTCGTCAGCTTCCTCCTGATGAGCTACAATCAGGAGGCCCTGGTCGCCCAGGCGATTGACGGGGCGCTGGCGCAGGATCATCCCAATCTGGAGATCATCGTCTCGGACGATTGTTCGACCGATGGAACGTTCGCGAGGATCGAGCATGCGCTCGCCGGCTACTCGGGACCGCATGCCGTTCGCGCGCGGCGGACGGCGAGCAATCGCGGCCTCAGCGCTCACCTCAGCGAGCTGGTCGCCGAAGCGCGCGGAGAGTTCATCGTCATCGCGGCGGGCGACGACATCTCGCTCCCCCGGCGCGCGAGCCGGCTGGCAGCCCAGTGGCAGGCGCTCGCAGGGCGGCCCGTCCTGCTCTACTCCGACTACATCCCTACCGACCTCGCATCGCAAACACTGAGCAGCGTTCCGGGCGAAATCTATCGCGGCGAGCATCGGATCGCCGAAATGGCAGCCGGAATCGTCCAGGTCCACGGCGGAACGATGGGCTTCACGCGCTCGCTCTACAGCGCCTTTCCGACGATGATCCCGACGGTGGTCTACGAGGACCGGGTCCTTCCATTCCGCTCCCTGTTGCTCGGCGGCGAAGTCATCTTCGTCGAGGAGCCACTCGTTCGTTACCGGATCGAGGGCGGCATCTCGCGTGGCCAGCTTGGCGGCGGCGAGCGCCGGCTGCAGGAGTACGAGCTTCGGATCACTCGCCGGCACCTTAGCGACGCGATCCAGCGGCTGGCGGACGCAGCATTCACCCGGCCGCAGGATCTGGCGCTGATCAGAAGCTGCAGCGCGACCATCGCCGATCATCTGGCGCGGATCGACTATGCGAGCAGTCGGGCCTGGGGATACGAATTGCTCCTTGCCCGTCACCTTGCGACCAGCGCCCGTCCCCGCGCAGCGGTCATGAACTATTTGCGCTACCGCTTGAGCCCGCTCTACCACTTGCGACAGAAACGCGCCGAGCAATCCTCGCGGCGCGACGTGGTGCAATGAGCTCCAGTCCGCTCAAATCGGTTCTCCACCTCACTTACTCACTCGATTTCGGCGGGGTCGAGAAGCATCTGGAGATCATCGCTCGCACTGGCGGGGCGACGTGGCATCACCGATTCTGTGCGCTTACCCGCGGCGGTGCGGCGGAACAGGCGATCCGCGGTGCAGGGGGCGAGGTCGCGATCCTCGACTGCCCTCCGCCCGGCATCAACCCGGCGTCGGTGCGGCGGCTGGCGGCCTTGCTCAAGGCGGAACGGCCCGATGTCCTCCATTGCCACGGCTTCGAGGGCAACATCGTCGGCATCGCGGCGGGGCTGAGCGCTCGAGTGCCGGTTCGGATCGTCGAGGAGATCGGGACTTCGGAGCGCTCGGCCAAGGCTCGGCTGGTGATCAACCTTGCCTACCGCTTCGCTCATGCGGTGATCGGCGTGTCGCAGCATGTGCGTGACTGGCTGGTCGCTGGCGGCGCACCGGCAGGCCGCACCATCGCGGTCTACAATCCGGTTATCCTGCCCGATGCTCGCGCCCGGGTACGAAGCGCAGGCGAGCCGCTGCGGATCGGCTTCGTCGGCCGGCTGGAACCGGTCAAGAACCCGCTGGCGCTGGCGCAGGCCGTGGCCGACCTCGTGTCCGAGGGCCGGGATCTGTCCCTTACGATCATCGGCGATGGTACACTGCGCGAACCACTTGAAACGCTGATCGCCGAGAGGGGGATGGAGCGGCACATCCACTTGCCAGGCTATGTTGAAGAACCTGGTAGCATGCTCGCCGAGTGCCACCTCTATGTTCAGCCGTCGATCACCGAGGGCTTCGGGATCGCGCTGGTCGAGGCGATGGCGTGCGGACTGCCGGCGCTGGTCACGTCGACGGGCGGGATGGTCGAGATCGTGACCGAGGGTGAGACTGGCTGGTTTCTGGCGGACCCATCCGCGGAAGCGATCGCAGCCGGCTTGCGCAGGCTAGATGGGATGGATGGAACGGCGCTTGAGCGCGTCGGTGCGGCGGCGCGCGAGTCGGTCGAGACCCGCTTCGAGGCCGGTGCCTATATCCGCAGCATCGAAGCCTTGTACGATCAGCTCCTCGCGGGGCACTCGCCGAAATGGACTGACGAGAATTCGAGCAGGTCCGCGTAGAGGAAATCCGCTCCGGCCTGCTCGAGATAGGCGCGGCAGCGGAAGCCGCTGGCGACCGCCACCGCGACCAGGCCAAGCTCGCGCGCAAGCTCGATATCGGCCCTGGTGTCGCCGACGACCATGTCTCCCTCGGCCAGGCGAACCCCGCTTGCGCGGACGGCTGCAGCCTTGGTGCGGCCCTGGCCGGTGACGATGACCTGCTCGAAAAAGGGCGCGATGTTCAATCGTTCGAGCTGGTTGATCGCGCCTGCTTCCGACTGGCGGGCGGTGACGAGCAGCAGGCCGGCGCGCTCCGACAGCGACGCAAGCGCCTCGCCGGCGTAGGGGAAGGCCTCGTCAAGCGCGAGATAGGGCTCGGTTTCGATCGCCTCGAGCCAGTCGCGTTCGAACAGGTCGATTGCGGCACCGGCCATGCCGCGCTCGGTGAGCAACTGGCGGTGGGACCGGGGCTGCCGCTTGAGCGTCCAATAGGAGTCCCGGTCGAGGCCGCTGTCGGGCACCAGCGCGCAGAACAGGCCGTGGAGCCGCGCCCGCGAGTCGAGGAGGGTTCCGTCGAGGTCGACGAGGATCTTCACGTCGCCGTCTCCAGCAGCGAGTCGAACTCGTCGTCGAGGCCGCGGGCCAGGGTCATTCGCTCGGTGCCGAGCAGATCTGTCATGCGAGTAACGTCCATGACCACGTCGCGGCCCTTCGCTGTACCCGGAGCCGGCAGCGGGACGGGAGCGCCGCCGAGCTTGCGTGGTGCGATTTCGCACAGGTGTCCGACGATCTCGCGGATCGTGCTGGTCGTGTTCGAGGCGATGTTGATCGGGCTTTCGGAAAGCGGTTTGCGCGCCGCTTCCATGATCATCCGGCAGCAATCGTCGACATGGATGAACGCGCGCTTCTCGTCGCCGCTGGTCGTCAGCAGCGGGGCTTCGCCCGCGATCAGGCGCCGGATCGTCTCGGGGATCAGCTTGCGATAGGCCTGCTCGCCCCGGCCGTAGGTGTGGCCGATCCGGAGGACAGCGAGCTGCGTGCCGCCACCGGCCGGGTAGAGCGCCTGCAGCATCCGCTCGCAGAACAGCTTCGACTGGCCGTAGAGGCTTGCAGGAGAACAGGGATCGGTCTCGGCCGCGGGACGATCGAACGCGCCGTAGACGTCTAGCGTACTCGCGAAGACGAAGCGCCGCGGCGGCCGGGCAAGCGCCATGGTCAGCAAATGCGTGTTGGTGATGTTCGACAGGCAGCCCGCCACGTCATTGGCCTCGGCTCCACCCTTCGGGGTGAAGGCGCCGAGGTGGATGACCGTCTCGATGTCCTCGGCGCCCGCGCTGCGCAGGTCGTCGCTGGTGAAGCGGTACTCGGGCCCCTCCCCCTGGCCGCTCCGGACCCAGCGATAGCCCGGGCGCGGGCTGGCCGAGAGCAGGACGAGCCGAGAAGCCAGTTCCGGGTCCTCGGCCTCGATGATGCGGAGCAGGTTGCTGCCGATGAACCCGCCCGAGCCGGTTACGAGGACTAGTCCTCCGGCCATTGCGCCTCCCCGGCCTGGGTCAGTGCGTCGACCTCGTCGGAGGTCATCAGCACCGGTGGCCGGTCCATTCCACGGATCCACAGCAGGCCGTCGGGCAAGGGGTTGATCTTGCGCTCGAGCGTCGGGAAGCGGTCATGGAGCGCGATGTCGGCAAAGATGCGCGGGAAGTTGAGGCCGGCCGAGGTGAAGAAATGCACCGTGGTGAAGAATCGGCTGATGTTGATCTCGGTAACCCGCGGGACCCCCTGCTGGTCGAAGGTCATGTCGACGCCGTAGATGCCGTTCGGCCGCGCATCGATCGCGCCGATCGCATCGAGGGCCGTCCGCGTGACCTGCTCGTTCGACCAGGTCTCGCCGACGCCGGTGACTCCGGTGACCCCCGACAGCGTGCGGCTGCCGAAGCTCCAGTTGCGGCGGCGGCGGGTCTGGGCGACGACCAGCTCGCCTTCGTGCCAGATCGCCAGCCAGGTGACCGTCGCCGCGCTCAGCAGCTCGGCCGCGGTGAACTCGCCCCAGCCCTTGAAGCGGTCGATCCACAGTTTGGCGAAGTCGAACTGCTCGACGGGGAGCGCGCCCTTGCCGCCGCCGCCCTCGGTCGCGCGCAGCCAGATCTTGCCGCCAAACGCCTCGAACGCGTGGTGGAGGTCGGCCTCGTCCTTGATCAGGAAGGTTTCGGGCGTGGGAACGCCCGCGGCGCGCCAGATGACGTAGGAGGCATGCTTGTCGACACAATCCTCGACCACCTGGGGCGAGGGCATGAAGGTCTTGACGCCGATCGCGTGCAGATCGTCGCGGAAGCGCGAAAAGGCCCGCACCTCGAAATCGTTCTGCAGATGGACGAGGTCCGGTTTGGTCTTGCGGATCAGGTCGAGGGTCGCCGGCTTGTGCGCGGGCGCCTCCGCCGGCGGGACGAAGTGGCGCTCGTCGACGTCGGCCAGGAACAGGTCGGTCGGGACGCAGGACGTGCCGATCAGATAGTCGTCGCCCGATTCACGCAGCGATGCGATGACATTGTTGGTTGGAGCGCCGCCGGCGCCGCCCAGATAGATTCTTGCCATGATCCTCGCCAATTGAGTGCCGCTAAACTGTCGCGCGACGCCTTAGCCGGGTTCGACCGCCCGGCAAGTCCTTGCTTGCGTCCGTCCCATATCAGCGCTGCGGGCGCCCAAGCGAGCGGAACAGCTCGACCAGCCGCGGCGCGGTCGCGGCGAGCGAATATTCCCGCTCGCTGCGCAACCGCCCGGCGTGCCCGAAACGCGAACGGAGGCCGGGATCGGCGATCAGGCGGGCCAGTGCCGAGCGCCACTCGCCCGGATCGCTCGCAAGGATGCCGTTTTCGCCGTCGCGGACGATTTCGCTGTTCACCCCGACCGGTGAAGCGATCACCGGCAGACCGCACGCCATGTACTGGATGAGCTTGTAGCCGCTCTTGCCGCGCGCCCATGGCTCGTCGGGCAAGGGCATGATGCCGATGTCCATCGCCTGGACTTCGCCGATCTCGCCGTCCTCGCTCCAGTCGATCAGGTCGAGGCCCGGGAAAATGTCGGCTTCCGCGGCGCGGCCCGCGCCGACGACCCGGAAGCGGACCTTCGAGCCGTCGACCAGTTCGCGCAACATGGGGAGCAGCGGTCGGACATAGGCCCAGGTCGACGGAGTCCCGATCCAGCCGAGCGTGACCGGCCCCGTCGCTGTGGCCGGCGGACCGGGCAGATAGCGGCTGGTGTCGACGACCGTCGGAAGAACGATGCTGTTGGGGCAGAACCGCAGCGCATAGCTTTGCAGATAGGCATTGCCGCAGCAGCACGCCGAGGCGGAGCCGAGCAAGGGCTCGAGCTTGCCGCCGAGCAGTCGCCGGACGGCTGGACGCGCATTCGAATCGTACATCTCGAAGAAGGCGTCGTCGAAATCATAGACGATCGGCTTGGCGGTGCGCTTGGCGAGGCGCTCGAACAGGCCGGGAAGATAGGGAAACAGCTCGGCATAGACCCAGATGACGTCGGCGTCGGAGCGGACGATCTGGCGCAGGCGTGAGAGATAGGAGCGTGCGACCTCGAGCCGCGAGAACCCGCCACCGGTGGCAAGGCTCTGGACGTAGGAGTCACCCAGCAGCGCATGGTGCTCGAGCGTGATTCCGGCCGCGGCCAGCGCTGGCTCGTACTGGAGCAGGCGCTGGCGCGTGCTTGCCGCCATCCGGCTGTATTTGGTGAAAGCCTCGACCCGCATGTCAGGCGGTCGTGTCCGCCCTGGCCATCAGCCGTTCGACCGTGTCCGCCGTCGATTTCCGCCAGTCGGGGCAAGTGAAGCCAAATCGCTCGGCAAAGCGCGTGCAGTCGAGCCTGGTGTCCGCCGGACGGACGGCCCGCGTCGGCCACTCCCCGGTCGTGATTCCGGTCAGCGGCGGCGCACTGGCGCCATGGCGCGCGGCCTGGGCAAAGACATGGCCGGCAAACTCGTACCAGCTGGCGCCGCCGCTGCCGGCGAGGTGCATGACCTCACCGAGCCCTGCCCGGCTTCCGCCGTCCCAGCTGCGCAGGGCTGCGATGACGCCGTCGGCGAGGTCCAACGCGAGGGTCGGGCTGCCGACCTGATCGGCAACGACCCGCACCGGCTCGGTCCCTTGCGCGAGGCGCAGCATCGTCTTGACGAAATTGCCGCCGTGGGGGCCGTAGACCCAGGCCGTGCGGACGATCAGATGATCGTCGGTGGCGTCGCGGACGCGCAGCTCGCCGTCGAGCTTGGAGGCACCGTAGGCGTTGATCGGATTGGTCGGATCGCTCTCGACATAAGGCCGTCCGGCGCTGCCATCGAACACATAGTCGGTCGAAATCTGAACCAGGCGAGCACCCGCGCCGTGGGCTGCCTCCGCGACCCGTCCCGCCGCTTCGCCATTGACAAGGAAGGCACGCTCGCGCTCATCCTCGGCCTTGTCGACCGCGGTATAGGCTGCGCCGTTGACGACCACGTCGGGGGCTGCTGCGAGGATCGCCGGGGGAATCGTGTCGGGGGCTTCGAGGTCGAGCGTCGGGCGGCCGAGCAGGATCAGCTCGAAATCGGGGGCGGTCGCCGCCATCCGCTCGGCGAAGCTCTTTGCGAACTGCCCGGCAGTCCCGGTCAACACCACCCGCATCAGCTGGCGCCGAGCCGCTGCCCGGCATATTTCTGACGGCGGATCGGCCCCCACCACCATTCATTGGCAAGGTACCAGTCGATGGTCCGGCCGAGCCCGGTCTCGAAGCTCTCCTGCGCGGCCCAGCCGAGCTCGGTCTCGATCTTGGCCGGGTCGATCGCATAGCGGCGGTCATGCCCGGGGCGGTCGGTGACGAAGGTGATCAGCTCGCGGCGCGGGCGGCCGTCCGGCAATGGCTGCCTGGCGTCGAGAATGTCGCAGATCGTCTCGACGACGCTAAGGTTGGTGCGTTCGGCGCGGCCGCCGACATTGTAGGATTCGCCCGGGCGTCCGGTCATCATCACCAGTTCGAGCGCGCGCGCGTGGTCGTCGACGAACAGCCAGTCGCGGACATTGGCGCCTGCGCCGTAGACCGGCAGTGGGGCACCCTCGAGCGCGTTGAGGATGACCAGCGGAACCAGCTTTTCCGGGAAGTGGAACGGGCCGTAGTTGTTCGAGCAGTTGGAGAGGACCACGGGGAGCCCGTAGGTCTCGTGCCAGGCGCGGACGAGATGGTCGGACGCGGCCTTGGACGCCGAGTAGGGCGAGGACGGCGCGAAGGGCGTCGTTTCGGTGAACACGCCCTCGTCGAACGGCAGGTCGCCGAACACCTCGTCCGTGGACACGTGATGGAAGCGGAAATTGGCCTTTTTCTCTCCGTCGAGCTCGCGCCAGTAGGCGAGCGCGGCGTCGAGCAGGCTGAAGGTGCCCATGACATTGGTCTCGAGGAACACCGCGGGGCCGTCGATCGAGCGGTCGACATGGCTTTCGGCCGCGAGGTGCATGATCCGGTCGATCTGCCGTGATTTCAGCAAATCGAGGATTGCGGTGCGATCGAGGATGTCGACGTGGTGGAAGCTGTAGTCGGGGCTGGCCTCGACGTCCTTCAGCGACTCGAGATTGCCCGAATAGGTCAGCTTGTCGACGTTGGTCACCCGATAGCCGCCCTTGGCGATCAAGTGCCGGCAGACCGCGCTGCCGATGAAGCCGGCGCCGCCGGTCACGAGAATATTGTGCATGGCTGTACTCATCAGGCTGGTCTGAACGCGTCAGGCGTCCGCATCGGCCAATCGGCGGAGATATTTCGCATAGCCGGTCTTGCCGAGCGCATCGGCGCGCTCGAGCAGGCCGGCCCGGTCGATATAGCCGAGTTCGAAGGCGATCTCCTCGAGGCACATGACCTTGACGCCCTGCCGGTGCTCGATCGTGCGGACGAACGACGAGGCGTCGTGCAGGCTGTCGTGGGTGCCGGTGTCGAGCCAGGCGAAGCCGCGGCCGAGGCGAACGACCTGGAGGTCGCCGCGCTCGAGGTAGACGCGGTTGACGTCGGTGATCTCGATCTCGCCGCGTGGCGA
>JASLBJ010000201.1 GCA_030146725.1 Sphingomicrobium sp.
CAGCCACTTGCGGGTGCCGTCGGACGACACCTGCGCTTCGACGACATCGGGACGCGAGATGACGAAGCGCTCCGCAAGCCACGGCTGCTGGACCTTGGAGATGTCGCTCATCGTCGCGAATTCGGATGCGCCGCGATTGTACATCCAGTGCCACAATTGCTTGGCGCGAAGCTTGGCGGCGCGCTCGTCGAGCCCGGCGGCACTCAGCGCTGCGCGAATCTCGGCCTTGGACAAGCCGACCAGCTCGGTGCGGCCGTCGGCGCGCGGCTTCGTCGCCCGCGTAATTGGCACGGGGTCGATCGCGCCGGCAATCGGCATCAAGGCAGTATCAGCGGACATGGCGAAACGCGTATGTAGTGGAGAGCGCTAGACTTTGCCAGCGCAGTGGGCAGCCGCGGCGTCGATCGCGGTCGGAGCGCCGGAAAGCAGGTAGCGATCGGTGAAGCGGCGGCCGCGCGCATCGCGGCCGTCGACGCGCATTGCGCCGCCGGCGCGCACCGCTGCGATGACTGCATTCGCCTGGCCGGGCGTCTCGCTCCACGCCCAGGCGCCACGTCCGGCAAGCAGGAACGGCCCGGCAAGCAGGAACGGACGGTCGCCGATGCGCAGGATGATGGTCGAGCCGGGGCGAGGTGCCCGGCTCAGTCGGGCAAACACGATGGGCCGAGACCCACGCGCGAAGCGGAAGCCGGCACGGGCTTCGCCGCCTGTGCTGGCGGTTGGCAGGGGGCGCGACGCGGCCTCGCAAGCCGAGCCATGGTCGAGCGCAGCCCAGCTTCCGTGCGCTGTGATGATCCGGGACGGCGCGGCTGCGATCAGCAGCAGCGCTCCGGCTACGAAAATGCCTCGGATCACCATCGTGTGCGACGCGTAGCGCAGCTTGCGGGCCCGCGGCTACCGTCGCAGCCGGTCAAAACATCATCGCTGAAGATTAATCTTGTTTCATAACGGATGTTATGCAAAGCAACAGTTGCTCGGTTGTAGTTCGCTTGGGGGAGCGGGATGATCAGAGCTTTGTCGATCGCAGGTGCGTTTTCGCCGACTTCTGTCGGCCGCCATGTCTGCTGAACTGTTCACCGGGATCGCGGCCGAACTCGCGCTGTTCGCGGGACTCGGTTTCCTGCTGTTCGCACTCAACGACCTCGTCGTCGATATCATTTACTTCGTCCGCCGCGGATGGCGGATGATGACGGTCTACAGCCGCTTCCCGCGTGCCTTTGCAAGCCAGCTTCCGCGCTCGGAGAAGCCAAGGCCGATCGCCATCCTGGTTCCGGCCTGGGATGAAGCGGCAGTCATCGGCTCAATGTTGCGCGCGGCGCTCGAGCGGATCGACTATCCCAATTACCGCATCTTCGTCGGATATTATCGCAACGATCCGGCGACGGCGGCAGCAATTGCCGGTGTATCCGATCCCCGCGTCGAGCCGGTGCTGGTCGATGCCGACGGGCCGACGACCAAGGCCCACTGCCTCAATCATCTCTATGCTGCGCTGACCGCGTGCGAAACGGCCGCAGGAGAAATCGCGCGCGCGGTCGTGCTCCACGACGCCGAGGACGTCGTCCATCCGCTCGAGCTCGCCTTGTTCGACCGGCTGATGGATCGCGCCGGCGTGATCCAGCTTCCGGTCAGCCCACTTGTCGACCCTTCCTCGCACTGGATCTCGGGCCATTATTGCGACGAGTTCGCCGAGGCGCATGCCAAGGAGATGGTGGTGCGTGAGGCGGTCGGGGCATCGGTTCCGCTGGCCGGGGTCGGCTGCGCCATCGCCCGCGAGCCGCTCGCCCGCCTGGCCGCGATGCACGAGGGCCGGCCATTCGTCGGCGGCAGCATGACCGAGGATTACGAGCTCGGGCTGCGGATTGGAGCGCTTGGCCTGAGGACGATATTCGTGCGCATCCCGGCGACTCCGGGCGAACGCGGGATCGTTGCCAGCCGCGGGCATTTTCCAACGAGCCTCAGCGCCGCGGTGCGGCAAAAGGCGCGCTGGCTTGGCGGAATCGCCCTGACCGGCTGGGACCGGCTTGGATGGCGCGGCGGGCTTGGCGAGCGATGGATGCGGATGCGCGACCGGCGCGGGCCGCTTGCCGCAGTGCTCCTGATCGCGGCCTACACCGCGGCGTTGTTGTGGTCGCAGCTGTGGCTTGCCGAAGTGCTTGGCGCGCCGATTCAGGCGCGGTTCGACCCGGCGCTGGCGACGTTGATGATGGTCAATTTCTGGCTGCTTGCGTGGCGCGTGGCGATGCGCGCTGCATTCACCACCTCGGCCTACGGCTGGCGACAGGGGCTGCTCTCGGTGCCTCGACTGGTGGTCGGCAATGTCATCGCGGTGCTCGCGGCAGCGCGCGCGGTGTCGCTCCACGCGGGCGGCGGCGCCCGGACCTGGGACAAGACCCACCACACCTTTCCTGCGGAGCTGGCCCGATGAGCGCACCCTTACGTTTTCTCGCAGTGGCGGTGGTCGGCTGGGTCGGGCTGCGCAGCATGAGCCTGGGCATGGTGCCCGGTGCCGAGGCGTTCACTTTGAGCCGCTTCGCCACACCGATTGAAAAGTCCATCGCGGGCAACGGCGTTCCGGCAATCGCTGCAACCGAGTTCCCGCCGCTCGAGCCGCCGCTGGCGCAGCTTGCCGCGGGTTCCGGGGGGACGAGTGCGGCAGAGCTGATGATGCCCGCCGTGATGCCTACAGCGATGCCGGCCGAAATGCCGGGCCCGATGGCGGCCTATTACTATCCCGCGATGCTGCCCCGAGCCGCGCCGTCCTACGGCGCCGAGCTGCCTGCCCGGCGCTCGCGGCCGGGGCCAATGACCGCGATCCTGCCGGTGGCCGAGCCGCAATTCTGGTCGCCGATCCCGCAGCTCGACGAATGGCCGCTGTCGCGCATGGCGTCGGCTGCGTTCCCGGCGCGCCGCTCGGCGACGACGATTGCCCAGCAGAGCGCCGCTCCGGGGATCATCAAGCCGCGGCTCGACCGGCTGCAGCTGACGGCCTGGGCGCTGATCCGCGGGCAACAGGGGCTGATCACCGCGCCCAACTCACTTGCGACCGGTGGTACGCTCGGCGGAAGCCAGGCGGGGGCCCGGTTGACCTATCAGGTCACGCCGGCCTTTGCCGCGACGTTGCGCAGCAGCTCGCCGGTCGGCGCCCGCGGCGGCGAGGTCGCGGCAGGCGTGCGCTGGCGGCCGCTGCGCTCGATCCCGATTGCGGTCACGGCCGAGCGGCGCCAGGCAATCGGTGCGACGGGCGGCGGCCGCTCGGCCTTTGCCCTGTTCCTCGAGGGCGGGGTGTACCAGCGGCCGATGCCGCTTGGCTTCTCGCTCGACGCTTATGGGCAGGGCGGAGTCGTCGGCGCGCGCAGCCGGGACCTGTTCTTCGATGGCGGCGCGACCTTCACCCGGCCGGTGTACCGCCAGTTCAGCGCCGGCTTCGGCGTGTGGGGCGGAACGCAGCCGGGGGTCTACCGAGTCGATGCGGGCCCGCGCGTCAGCATGAAGGTGCGCAATAATCTGCGGGTCCATTTCGACTACCGCCAGCGGCTCGCCGGCAACGCCGAGCCGGGGTCGGGGCCGACCGTTACGCTTGCGGGAGATTTTTAGGAGTTGTTGGTCAGAAAAACGGTGGGGGGCCGGTGCCGTCTTAACCGAACAAAAAGCCCGCGGGCGCGTGCCGTCCTAACCGAATCAAAAACCCCTCACCCGCTGCCGTTTCCACTCGACCAAAACAACGCTAGTCGGTCACGCAGCGCATGGACATTTACCTCCCGATCGCCGGCCAGTCGGTCAACGCCGCCTTCATCGTCGCGCTTGGGCTCCTGGTCGGGGTGCTGTCGGGCATGTTCGGCGTCGGCGGCGGGTTCCTGACGACGCCGCTGCTGATCTTCTACGGCATTCCGCCAACCGTCGCGGTCGCTTCGGCCACCACGCAGATCACCGGGTCGAGCGTGTCGGGGGCGATCGTCCATTGGCGCCGCGGCGGGGTCGACCTCAAGATGGCCGGGGTGATGATCTTCGGCGGCCTGTTCGGAAGCTTCGCCGGAGCGGCGCTGTTCCGGGTGCTCCAGGCAAGCGGCCAGATCGACCTGGTGATCGGCTCGCTGTACGTGCTGCTGCTTGGCTGGATCGGTGCGCTGATGCTCAAGGACGCGGCGGTCGCGCTCGGCTTTCTGTCTCCTCAGGAGGCTTCGGGACGGCCGCGTCATAACCGCCTCGTTGCCTCGCTGCCGCTGCGCTGGCGGTTCTACAGCTCGGGCCTGTACATCTCGCCGCTGGCGCCGCTTGCGCTCGGCTTCATCGCCGGGATGCTGACCCTGCTGCTCGGAGTCGGCGGCGGCTTCATCCTCGTTCCCGCGATGATCTATCTGCTCGGAATGGCGACCCGCGTGGTGATCGGGACCAGCCTGGTGATGATTCTCGCGGTCAGCGCCGCATCGACGATGGT
>JASLBJ010000251.1 GCA_030146725.1 Sphingomicrobium sp.
GGCAAATCGACGCTTTTCAACGCGCTGACCGAAACTGCCGCGGCGCAGGCGGCGAACTATCCGTTCTGCACGATCGAGCCCAACGTCGGCCGGGTCGCCGTGCCCGACGAACGGCTGCAGGAGATCGCGCGGATTGCGGGATCGAAATCGATCATCGAGACGCAGATCGAGTTCGTCGATATTGCCGGGCTGGTCCGCGGCGCGAGCCAGGGCGAGGGCCTTGGCAATCAGTTCCTGGCCAACATCCGCGAGGTCGATGCGATCGTCCATGTGCTGCGCTGTTTCGAGGGCGGCGACGTCACGCATGTCGAGGGGCGGGTCGATCCGATCGCCGACGCCGACACGGTCGAGACCGAGCTGATGCTGGCCGATCTCGACAGTCTCGAGCGGCGGGTGCCAAACCTCGTCAAGAAGGCGCAGCAGGGGGACAAGGAGGCCAGGGTCGAGGCCTCGGTGCTCGGGGCGGCGCTCGAGCTGCTGCGGGCATCGAAGCCGGCGCGGCTGACCGAACCCAAGGATGCCGAGGAAGCGCGGGCGCTTGAGCGAGCGCAGCTGCTGACCGCCAAGCCGGTGCTCTATGTGTGCAATGTCGCCGAGGGTGATGCGGTGGACGGCAATGCGCTGTCGGCACGGGTGTTCGAGAAAGCGGCGGCCGAGGGTGCGCGCGCGGTCGTGGTGTCGGCCGCGATCGAGGCGGAGATCGCGACCCTCGATGCGGAGGACCGGGCCGGGTTCCTCGCCGATCTCGGGTTGGAAGAGACCGGGCTGACGCGGGTGATCCGGGCGGGCTACGAATTGCTCGGGCTGCTGACGTTTTTCACCGCCGGGCCGAAGGAAGCGCGGGCGTGGACCGTGGCGCGGGGGGCGAAGGCGCCGCAGGCGGCGGGCGAGATCCATACCGACTTCGAGCGCGGGTTCATCCGTTCGGAGACGATCGCTTATGCCGATTTCGTCGCGTGCAAGGGTGAGGCCGGGGCTCGGGATGCGGGCAAGCTGCGGTCCGAGGGCAAGGACTATGTCGTGGCGGACGGCGACGTGTTGCTGTTCCGCTTCAACGTTTGAGCGAGCAGGACCCAGAGCAGGCCGAACGCCCAGCCGGCGAGAATGTCGCTTGGCCAATGGACGCCGAGGATCGGGCGGCTGAGGCCGATCGCGGCGCTTAGCAGGACCGCGGCGAGAACGGTCGAGCGGCGGTGCCGCGGCGGCGTCAGCAGCAATGCGAGCATCACGAACGTGAGCATCGAATTGCCGGCATGACCGCTTGGAAATGACTTGTAGTGGACTTCGACGAGCCGCAGGCTTTCATCTGGACGAAGACGCGCAAACCATTCCTTTTGCACGATGATCAGCAGGCGGCCGGTCATTGTGGACGCGACCAGAAGCAGCGCGGCATCGAACCGGCGACGCCAGACGAGCCAGGCGGCTCCGGCAAGCATGGCGGCAACCAGGGTTTCCCAATTGCCGAGCAAGGTCAGTCCGGCGGCAAGCGTCCTCAGCCAGGCTTCATCGGCATGGAATGCGAGGAGGAGCGCGCCGTCGGCCTCGCTCGCACCGAGCAGCAGCATTGCGAGCCACACGGCCGCCAGCGCGGCGATGGCGATCAGGGTCCGGGCGAGGGTCATTCCGGGCCAGCGCTTGCCGGGCCGGATGGGTCCGCACTCAGAAACGCGTTCCAACCCTCAGTCCGAGCGTCCGCGGGCGGCCGGGGACGATCTTGGTCTGCACGCAGATGCTGCAGACCACGAAGCGCGACAGCTCGTTGCGCTGGTCGAAGATGTTGGTGCCGAACAATTCGAACGTGTGATTGCCCCAGTTATAGCCGGCGAACAGGTCGACCAGCGTCGATGCGCGGATTCGGCCGATGTAGGCATTCGGGTTGTTGCCGCCACCGAGATCGCGGCGGATATCGGCCAGCGCCGATGTCTGGTGCGATAACGCGCCCTGGACGTGCGCACGGCCCGTTCCAACGGTCCAGGCGTAGCGTGCGGTCGTCGACATCTTGAACCTGGGCGTGACCGGCAGGCGGCTGCCGGAGGCTGTAACGACGAGATCGTCGGTGCAATCCTCATCGGCGAGGATGCTGTCGCAGATGTTCCCCTTCGTCTTGGCATCGGTGTAGGCGGCGGCGGCGTTGAGCGTCAGCCCGCCGCCGGTGTAGTTCACGTCGGTTTCGATGCCGTTGATGACGGCGTCGCGGCCGTTCTGGATCACGGTCAGGCTGTTCTCGCCGAGGAAGCTGAACTGGAAGCCCTTCCAGATCTGGTGATAGACCGCCCCGTTCCAGCGCACCGGTCCGAAGTTGGTTTTCCACCCGGCTTCGAAATTGGTGAGATAGTCGGGTTCATAGGCCGGCGCGTTGGGCTGGCGGTTGATTCCGCCGGGGCGGAATCCGCGCGACCAGGTGCCGTAGAACATCATGTCGTCATTGGGTTTGAACTGGGCGTTGAGACGGTGTGTGAAGCCATTGCCCTTGCTCCGCCTGGGCACGAGCTTGCCGTCGACGACATTGCCGACGTTGGTGCACGGCGTCCCGTCCAGGCTGCCCTCGACCAGCAGCGGTGCACCGGTGTCGTCGCGCAGCTGCGAGCCGTCGGCGGTCAGGCAGCGGTTGTAGCCGCTGCTGAACCCGCCCGGACCGCCGCCGGGGCCGAAGCCGGCGAAGCCGAACAGCGAGTTGTCATACTTGAACAGGCGGCCGCCGGCGGTCAGCGTGATCTGCGGCGTGAGGTCGAAGCTCGCTTCGCCGAACAGCGCGTAATCCTTGTCGACACGGTCCTGCAGCGTCAGCCAGACGGTGCCCGGATACTCGGGCACCGACAGATCCGTGGCGAGATCCTGGATCATATAGTCCTGGTAGATGTCGTTGGTCTGGCGCTGGTAGAAGGCGCCGAGCAGCACGCGGAATGGATTGTCCTGCGGCGACGCGATGCGAACCTCGTGGCTCATCTTCTTGAAATTGTTGGTGCCTTCGATGAATTGGCGCGGGTCGATCAGGTCGCCGTCGTCGTCGACATAGTTCTGATAATCGAGCAGGCTGTAACCGTAGCCGATGTAATAGGCCTCATAGGCGTCGGTATAGTCGGTGTAGTCGTTGAAGGTGTATGTCGGGCGCTTCATCAGCGCGCCGGCATAAGTGACGTCGAAATTGGCGATCCGGCCCTCGATCGTCAGCGCGGCCTGGGTGAACTTGTCGCGGTTCTCCTCGGGGCGGAAGCGGACGACGTCGAGATCGCGCTCGCTTTCGTCCATGTAGAAGGTGCCGTTGGTCTTCAGATTCTGGTGCATGATCGTCGGAGTGACGGTCCAGGTGTCGTCGAGGTCGATCTTCAGCGCCGCTCGGCCGCCAAACACCCTGAGATCGTTGAAGTCCTGCTCGAGCAGGTCGGCATTGTCATAGACCTGGTCGCCCTCGGGACCGCTGTAGAGATAGGTCCGCTCGCCAAAGACATTGTCGATGTAGCCGGCGTCGCGGCGATAGAAGCCGACCGCGCGCACCGCCATGCGATCGCCGATCGGCAGGTTGACCATGCCTTCGGCGCTTCCGCCGGTCCCGCCATGGGCGACCCGGTTGAGCTCGAAATCGGCGCGGCCGCTGGTCTGGTTGAGCTCGGGCTTGTTGGTGATGATGCGGATCGTGCCGGCCTGGCTCGAGGCGCCGTAGAGCGTGCCCTGGGGACCGGCGAGGCTTTCGATCCGCGCAATGTCGTAGATGTGGACGTCGAGCGTTCCGCCGATGGTCGTCACCGGCTGCTCGTCGAGGTAGGTGCCGACCGACGGGAGCGAGCCGGAGTGGTTGCCGTCGCCGCCGGTGGCAATGCCGCGCATGTAGACGCTGGTGGCTCCCGGCGCCGCGGTCTGGAAGCTGACCGAGGGCAGCTGCTTGGTGTAATCTTCGAAGTTGGAGATGTTGAGCTGGTCGAGGCGGCGGCTGCCGATCGCCTGGATCGACACCGGCACGTCCTGCAGGTTCTCCTCGCGCTTCTGCGCGGTGACGATGATCTCGGTGGAATCCTCGACCTGCCCGTCCTGCGCCGACTCGACGCGCGGCGGCGGCGCCGTGACATCGGTCGCGTTGGTCGCCGGGGCCGGCGAGTCGCTGGGGTCGGTGGGCGGCGGCGGGGCCGGCTGGGTCGACTGGGCGAGCGCCGGCGCAGCAAGCGCGGTTGAAGCCAGCAGCCCGAACGCGAAAGCGCGCAAAGTGCGGTCGATCATCATGTCCCCCATAGCTCGTGACAAGATTGCGACAGACGCGCGCCCTCTTGTCAACACGCAAGCTTACGGCGGCGGAATGTCTTCGGCCGACTGATGCTTCCACGCCTCAGGCGCGTCAGGG
>JASLBJ010000290.1 GCA_030146725.1 Sphingomicrobium sp.
TTCGCCGCGCACCATCTGGCACCGCCTTCCGGGCGAGGGCGGGGACAAGTTTCGCAAGGAGCTGGCCTGGCGGGACTTCTCACGCAACGTCATGCTCACCCAGCCGCGCATCGGCGAGAAGGCCGGCCGTCCTGAATTCGAGGCGTTTCCGTGGCGCACGGGACCCGACACCGACGCCGATTTCGAGGCCTGGAGCCGCGGCCGGACAGGCTATCCGATCGTCGATGCAGGGATGCGCCAGTTGTGGGCGACCGGGTGGATGCACAATCGCGTGCGGATGATCACCGCATCGTTCCTGGTCAAGCACCTGCTGATCGACTGGCGCCGCGGTGCGATGTGGTTCTGGGACACGCTGGTCGATGCGGACTACGGCAACAATGGGCAGAACTGGCAATGGGTTGCCGGGACGGGTGTCGACAGCCAGCCATTCAACCGGATCATGGCGCCGACGGTGCAGTCGGGGAAATTCGATGCGGCGGCCTACATTCGCGAGTGGGTGCCGGAACTCGGCGCCTTGGGCGACGAGCACATCCATGATCCCGGTGCGGACGAACGAGCCGGCTACCCGGAGCCGATCGTCGACCATCGTGCAGCGCGGGAGCGGGCGCTCGCGGCCCTGCGGAGATTTGCCGAGCTACGGAGTTCGGGGGCCCGCGCCGAAGGTGCGGCCGCTTGAGAGTGGCCGCGAGCTAAAGTGCTTGAGCGGCTGCGTAAGCGCTGGCCCAGGCCCAGTGAAAATTATAGCCGCCGAGCCAGCCCGTGACGTCGACCGCCTCGCCGATCGCGTAAAGACCGGGGACGCGCCTGGATCCCATTGTCTTCGAGGACAGTTCCGCCGTGCTGATGCCGCCTACGGTGACCTCGGCCTTGGCGAACCCCTCGCTTCCGTTGGGAGTGAAGTGCCAGCCGGCCAGGCGGCGCTCGGCATCGTCGAGCGACCGGTCGGCGATACTGCCGAGCTCGGCGCCAAGCGCAAGTTGGTCGACGAGCGTCTCGGCAAGCCGGTCGGGCAGCATCCGTCCGAGTGTCCGGCGCAGGGTGGTGCGTGGGTCGTTGCGCTTGGCCTCCCGGAGCCAGCCGGGGGCAAGATCAGGCAGGAAGTCGATCGTCACCGGCTCGCCATGACGCCAGTAGGACGACACCTGCAGGATGGCGGGGCCTGACAGGCCGCGATGCGTGAACAGCGCGGCTTCGCGGAATGTCCCTCGTCCGGCCAGAGCGACGACATTCGAGGACACTCCGGAGAGCGTTTTGAACAAGGCCTGCTCCCCGGACAAAGTGAGCGGGACGAGCGCCGGGCGCGGCTCGACGATCTTCAGGCCGAAGCGGCGCGCCATATCGAACGCGAAGCCGGTGGCGCCGAGCTTAGGGATCGAGAGGCCGCCGGTCGCAAGGACGACTGCGGGCGCATGGACCGCGGAGTCGCCGAAGGTGACGTGAAACGCGCCGTCGCGATGCTCGAGCGTGGCCGGCCGTCCAAAGGCAGTCTCGACGCCGCCCGCCGCACATTCGTCGAGCAGCATGGCGACGATCTGCTTCGACGAGCCGTCGCAGAAGAGCTGGCCGAGCGTTTTCTCATGCCAGGCGATCCGGTGTCGCTCGACCAGCGCGACGAAGTCGTGGGGGGTGTACCGGCCGAGCGCCGACTTGGCGAAATGCGGGTTGGCGGAGAGGAAATTGTCGGCCGTGGCGCCGATGTTGGTGAAATTGCACCGCCCGCCGCCCGAGATCAGGATCTTGCGCCCCGGTTCAGGCGAGTGGTCGATGAGCAGGACGCGGCGGCCACGCTGCCCGGCCAGGCCTGCGCAAAACATTCCTGCCGCGCCGGCACCGAGGATGATGGCGTCGAAAAGGCGGGAACTCGGCATGAGCGCCGCCCTAGCGTCTCACGCATTGTGATTGAAGCAGGCTGACTGAGTGGAGAGGCCGACCTGGCGGCGCGGGTGCCTGACACTATCGTGAGGTCAGGCCGCGATGAGGAGCAGGGCCGCGTAGGCGGCGCTCCCCGAAGCGAAGGCCAGGAAGCGGCTCTCGCGTTCCTCGGGGAGTTCTTCCTTGAGGACGTTGAGGACGACGCCCCCCGCCAGGAACGCGAAGATGGTGGCGATGAGCACGCTCGAGACCTCCGTCGCCAGGCCGATTGCCCATCCGAACACTGGCGCACATGCAAGCAGCCAGCGCCCCTTGCGGTCGTAAAGGTCGCCGTGATGTTCGCGCAGTGCGTGATCGTTGACGATGAAGTGAACGGCCATCGCGAAGCCGAAGATGATCAAGCTTTGCAGATCACGATCCTCCTGGTGCACCAGCAGGTAGCCGATCAGAAAGTTGTAGACGGCGAACGCTCCGAGATGGATCCAGAAGACTGCGCCCGATGGGCGGCATTCGGCCCCTCCGTCCGTTCCTCGAGCGGATGTGCGGGCAGCGCGCTCCACGCCATAGAACAGGCCGAGGCCGACCAGCGCGACGATGTACAGATGGTGCTCCAGGCGGCTCAGGATGCCCCAGGAAGCGGTACGTTCCGCGACTGTTTGCTGGAATCTGGCAAGCTCGGGCAAGAGCTGTACGAACACGTAGGCGACCGAGACGCCGCCGGCCGCCGACAGCCAGATGCTTCGCGGCGTCACGCGAAGGAAGCTCAGCTTGTACCCGGAGATGTGAACCAGCGCGAAGAGAATCGCGATGGCGCCGGGCATGATGACCGCTGCGAACATCAGCCGTCAGCGAAGCGCGTCAACGCCGGTTCCGAGACTTACGTGGTCCGGCGCCAACGCATGGGCGGGATGAGGAGCCGTTCGCGGGCGGATGCGCCTCCGGAAATAGCCAGACGGGTTCGGGCAGCCTTCTTCCTCCCGATGGCCCCCTGCCGCCTGGCGCCGGTCACAGCTGCTCGCGGCGGGATGTTTCACTGGCGTGCACCAATCTGGGGCTGTTCGCCGACAGATTGAACTCCTGCGCACCGTCGGGCGTTAAGTGATCAAATAGCTAATTTGAAATGGAAAAATCGTGAAAAAGCTTCTCAAGCGCACGTTCTGCGCTGCGATGGCGTTCGCCCTTCTGCCTGCTGCAACGGCTGCGGCCGCGGAGCCCACTGCCTCCCCTGCCCTGGCCACCGGACTCGCGAGCCCCGCCTTCGCGCAGTCGGCTCGCCCGATGATGACGTCCCCGGTGGCGCAAAACCGGGCCGTGCTGATCGACGCGGCGTCGGCCACGCTCCACATGTTGGAAGGCGGCCAGATTGTCGATTCGATGAGGGTCATCGTCGGCAAGCCGAGTGCGGCGACGCCGGAACTGCGCACGTCCCTCACCTATGCGACGCTCAATCCCTATTGGCACCTGCCGACGGACCTTGCCCGCACCCTGACCGCGCCGAACGTGCTGAA
The DNA here is from genome assembly GCA_030146725.1 of Sphingomicrobium sp. Lineage (GTDB taxonomy): Bacteria > Pseudomonadota > Alphaproteobacteria > Sphingomonadales > Sphingomonadaceae > Sphingomicrobium. Next base: position 3,381 of record JASLBJ010000290.1, read on the forward strand.
GCACGGTACCGCGTACCTCGAAGAGCGCGGCTACGAAGTGCTGTCCGCTTTCGGTCCGACCGGCCGCATCATCGATCCGGCAAGCGTCGACTGGCGGGCGGTCGCGGCGGGCCGCGTCAAGGCGTATGTGCGGCAGAAGCCCGGACCGGCGAATTCGATGGGCGAGATGAAGTTCAGCCTGGCCGCGGGCGGGGGAATCTACCTCCACGATACGCCGCGCAAAGATCTGTTCGAGGAAGACGACCGGAACCTGAGCGCGGGCTGTGTGCGGCTGGAGGATGCGGCACGCTTTGCGCGCTGGCTGCTTGGCCCCGATGCGTCGCTCGAGGCGTCCGCGCCTGAGCAGCACATCGCCGTGCGCCGCACCGTCCCGGTCGTGATCACGTATCTCGATACGGGCGCCCAGATGCAGCTTGCGGCGCTGCGCTAGGCTGGTCGGGAATAGTGGCTGC
>JASLBJ010000022.1 GCA_030146725.1 Sphingomicrobium sp.
GACGTCCTTGTAGTTGACGATCCGTCCATCGGTCGAGGCGGCGGCGCTGAAGTAGACGATGTACACCGGGAGCGGCTTGACGAAATTCGCCTGCGTCGCCTTCTTGCTTGCCAGCGCCGCGTCGACCTTTTCCTTGGTCCACTCGCCGGCATCGTCGCTCAGCAGGGTGCCCGCCAGGTCGAGGATGTTCTGCGTGCGGATGCAGCCGTGGCTGAGCGAGCGCACGTTGCTGTTGAAGCGGCTGCGGGCATTGGTGTCGTGAAGGAAGATCGCCCATTGGTTGGGCATCACGAACTTCAATTCGCCAAGCGCGTTCGCTGGGCCCGGGGGCTGGCGCCAGCGCTGGACCTTGCCGTCCTTGCCCTTGACCGGAACATAGCCCTTCTTGCCGCGAACCTCGGGCTCGATGCTCTTGGGCACTTCCCACCATGGGTTGAGGATCACGCCCGTGGCGGTCGCCGACATCATCGGGGTCGGAGTCCGGAGTGCGCCCGCAACGGCGCGCTGCCGCCAGCGGGTGCTGCCGTTTTCGACCAGCGAAACATAGAATGCCGGCACGTTGACGATGATGTATTTGTCACCGAGATCGCGCGGCAGCCAGCGCCAGCGATCCATGTTGAGGCGGATGCGATCGCGCTGCGCAGTCTCGGTCGACGGCGTGGTCGACAGCGCGTTCTTGAGGTCGCGGTACTGCGGATGCGTCGGCAGCAGCTCGGTCAGCGCCGCACCGACCCGGCGCTGCTGAAGCGCCGCGAACAGCATCGCACGCTGCCGATCGGAATCGATGTCCTTGTCGACGATGTACCATTCGCCGCGATCCTTGCCGCGCACATGGCCAAGGGCGAGATCAGACGACAGCCGGTTGAAACGATCGGTCGCGGCCTGCGCGAGAACGGCCGGATCGCCCGCGCGCATGGCCCTGGTCAGGCCCGCCGGATCATAGTCGGCCGGAGTAAGGCCTTCGCCGCCGACCTGCTGGATGAAGGCGAGCAGATCCTGGGCGTCGGCCTGGCTCCACAGCGGCGGCGGGAGAACGATCGGCGGAGCAGGTGGAACGGCCGGCACGGCTGCGGTCGCCGCGGGCGGCGACTGAACGGTCGCGCCCGGCGCGGCCTGCGCGGGCGCGGCCGGCAGCGGCTTCGCCGGTGCCTTTAACGGTGCAGTCGCCAGCGGCTTCGCCGGTGCCTTTAACGGTGCAGCCGGAAGCGGCTTCGGAAGCGCCTGTCCGGGGACCTGTACGGCGGCCTGCTGCGCCGAAGCCCAGCCGATCGGCAGCGCCGTCAGCCCCGCGAAAATCACCAATGATTTGACCCGAGCGCCCATGATCATCTTCAACCTGTTCCGTTTACCCCGGCGCCGCCCTTTGCAAGCAGGCACCGCCCCTTCGCTTTTGCATATACCTGATGAACGGCGGCTGCCAGTGACGGGGCTGCAACAGCTTGCCGGATAAACGACGGCTCAGGCAGAAAAATACACCGGTCGGGACGATCCGAACCATCAGTCGGGTCGAGGTAAAACACCGGTTCGGGCGAGCCGGTTTGGGCGCGTCAACCAGCGGCCCGCGGATTTCCGGTGCAACCGCCCGCGCTATATTTAGTGCAACCGCACGTCTGCTCGGTCGTTCAGGGAGCGAAAGGCAGGTTTCCGATGCGAACTACAATTTCGCCTACAGAGCGCAAGATCTACGATGCGTCCGGTCGGGGCTATCATGCCGTTTACCGCGAGCAAGAGGTAAACCACTGCCCCGGCTGCGGCCGAACCCACTGGATCATCGGCCGGATGTCGGCCGAATGCGCGTTTTGCTGCACGGCCTTGCCATTGGCCGAGGCAAGCATGCGCAGCCACGCCGCCCCGGTGATCATCCAGCACAAGAACCGGGATCACGCCCACGCCAACTCCTGGGCCGCTTAACCCGGTCCGGGGCTTGCCGCGGGCCTAGCGCGTGCGGCGGTCCCGGGGCCTGCGTCGGGCTTAGATCGTGCGGCGGACCGGTACCGGCGCGTTGCACAGGTCGACCCCGCCGGCCGGCCGGATGAAGAAATCGTCGCTGCGGTTCGCTCGCGCTTTGACATAAGCGCGGAATGGCGCGCCTGCCGTATCCATATACTCGAAGCTCGGCCGCTCGGCGGCGGGCAAGGCGCTGGCCATCGCCACGCGCAGGATCGGAACGTCCTGGCTGCGCTCCTTGTAGAAGCCGAGCGCTTCGGTCCCGCGCGGCAGGGAACTGAGCTGTTCGATACCCTCCACCACCCGTCCGACGACGGCGATGTTGCGGTCGAGATGGCGCGCGGCGTGGCCGATGACCGCGTAAAGCTCCCCCCCGGTGCCGGTATCCGGCGAGAGATCGCGCCCGACGCCGACATAGCCATAGCAGTGCGCCAGGCTGACTTGCCCGTCCGAATGGGTTGCGACCGGCCACCCGGCAGAGTGACCGACTGTCCGGGCGTAGGGATCGGCAAAGCCGAGCGGCCGGATCGCCAAGCCCTGTGCGGCGCGCGCATATTCCGCGGGCGGCTTGGCGGTGACGCCCGCCGGCCACGGCTTGTCGCTTTCGTTATTCCCCCACTGCGTGACGTAATTGTCCTGCACGCGGTAGATCGCCGCGCCTTGCCAGTAGCCGGATCCCGCGAGTGCCCGGATGTTGGCAACATGCACCGGGGCGAACGCCGGAGCGAGCTGGATCACGACCCGTCCGCCCCCTTTGAGTTCCATGACGAGGAGATCGTCGGCGGGGATCGGCCGCCACGCGCTGGCTGGTGCAGCGGCGACGATCTCGGTCGGGGTCGGGCGCTTTGCCGGAGGAGCGGCGCCAGCCAGCAGTGCGGCGGAGAGCAACAGGAATGCGGCGCGCATGGTCGGTCCTTTCGTCAGTCCGCTTGAGCCTAGCCGAGCCCTGCGCGGGCCGCTATCCGCCTTGCCATGTACCTCGCCACCCTGATGCTGCTCGGTTCGGGCGAGCTTGGCCGCGAATTCGCGATCGCGGCGAAGCGGCTCGGCTGCCGGGTCATCGCCTGCGATCGCTATGCCCAGGCCCCGGCGATGCAGTGCGCGGACGCGTGCGAGATCTTTTCGATGCTCGACGGCGCGGCACTTCGCGCAGCAGTCCAGAAGCACCGCCCGGACGTGATCGTGCCGGAGATCGAGGCGATCGACACCGCCGCGCTGGCCGGGTTGGAGAGCGAGGGATGGCGGGTCGCGCCCTCGGCTCGAGCCGTGCAGCTGACCATGAACCGCGACGGCATCCGCGACTTTGCAGCCAACGAACTTGGGCTGCTCACCTCGCGCTACCGGTTCGCGGAAAGCCGCGATGCCGCCATCGGCGCGGCGCATGAGGTCGGGCTGCCGTGCGTGATCAAGCCGGTGATGTCGAGTTCGGGCAAGGGGCAGAGCACGGTCGAGGCGATCGACGCTGTGCCCGCGGCCTGGGACCATGCGGTGGCCAGCATGCGCGGCGATCGGCCGCGAGTGATCGTCGAGCAGTTCATCCGCTTCGACAGCGAGATCACCTTGCTCACCGTCGCCACCCCGGACGGCGTGATGTTCTGCCCGCCGGTCGGGCATCGCCAGGAGGGTGGCGATTATCGCGAAAGCTGGCAGCCGGCGGAGCTGCCCGAGGCGGCCCTGCGCTCCGCCCATGACCAGGCGCGGGCCGTGGTCGTCGCGCTTGGCGGGCACGGGCTGTTCGGGGTCGAATTCTTCATCCGCGGCGACGAGGCGATCTTCTCCGAGCTCAGTCCGCGGCCGCACGATACCGGCATGGTGACGCTGATCGCCCAGTCACCCAACGAGTTCGAGCTCCACCTGCGCGCGATCCTCGGGCTGCCGATCCCGGCCGTGGACCATTCCGGCCCTGCTGCTTCGGCGGTGATCCTCGCCGATCGGTCGGCCGAGCGCTTTGCTTATGAGGGCATCGGGGATGCGCTTGCGCTTGGACGGGAAGGACTGCCGGTGGATGTTCGCCTGTTCGCCAAGCCGACCACGCTCAGGAACCGGCGGATGGGGGTCACGCTTGCTCGCGGGCGGACGCTTGAAGAAGCGATTGCAATCGCCAAGGCCGCGGCGGCGGCAGTCGCGATCCGCTACGAAGCCTAAGCGGAAGCGATCCGCTACGAAGCCTAAGCGGAAGCGATCCGCTACGAAGCCTGAGCGGAAGGGATCCGCTACGAAGATGTGCGGAAGCGATCCGCTACGAAGATGTGCGGAAGCCTTCGCGCCACTTCAGCGTTGGAAGTCTGACGAGGAGAGCCAATGAGCATTCGCCTGATTGCAATGATCGCCGCACCGCTGCTTGCGTCAGCGTGCAACGAAACGGCAACCACCGAGCCGAACCAGCCGATCGTGGTCCGCAGCGAGGCCCAGGATCAGCTCCATCAACTCGACGACCTCAACCGCCACATCGGCCTCAAGCGCGCGATTCAGGCGTCAGGCAACCGCTGCCAGCGCGTCGACAGCTCGGGCTATGTGCAGGAACATGACAATCTGTCGGTGTGGATGGCGACCTGCGACGCCAAGACCGAATATTCGATCTTCGTCGGTCCGGACGGAAGCGCTCAGGTCCGGCGCTGCGCCGAGCACGCCGAGCTCAAGCTGCCCGCGTGTGTGATCAGGAAAAAGGCGTGATCAGGGTAGGGGCGTAATCAGGGCAGGAAGGGCGCGACCTGGATCAGTCGCAGCGACGCACTTCCTTGTACTCGCCGCTGGCCGAGCGCTCCTTGACCGTCACGCATTTGCCCTGCCGGGTTTCCTCGCGCCAGCCGCCGTCGGCACTGGCGACGCGATTGCCCTTGGGAACGCGCTTGCCGTCCTTGATCTCGTAGTTCCAGTTCTTGGGCGTCGACTGGCTGGCCTGCGCCGACGCGCTGCCGGACTGACCGGCAGCGACAAGCGCAAGGCCGGAAAGCAGGACAACGGAACGCGTGAAGCTCTTCATCGAACGACTCCTCATCCGCGTGCATAGCACAGCGGAGGTTAACCGCGTATGACGATGAGACGAGCCTCGCCTGCGATCAAGTGAAGCCGGCGGCACCGTTTCAGCGGTGCGGCCAAGATCGGAACTCAGGCTCCGCGCGTCAACCCTGGGGGGCGCGGTCGGCCAGGCTGCGCCTAGCCTTGGCGCGCCTTGAACCGCCGATTGGTCTTGTTGATCACGTAGGTACGGCCACGGCGGCGGATCACGCGGCAGTCGCGATGGCGCGATTTCAGCGACTTCAAGCTGTTGCGGATCTTCATGGCGCGCGCCTTTGCCTCGTCAGTGTGTTCGAGCGGATTGTCGTTGATGGCCCTGTCAGGGCCGGCGCCGCGACTAGGCTGCAGCGGCCGGCAAGTCAAGGCAGGCAGTAAGTCAGATGGGCCTTCGGGCGCAGCACCGGATCCGAGTCCCGGTGCTGCGCCGCTTGCTTGGCTTAGCTGAACAGCCAGTAGGACGACAGGTCGCCGGTGGTTGCGAACGTGACCTCGTCGAGCGACGAAAGGCCAAGCAGGGTGACGCTCCCGCCGCCGGCAAAGTCGATGGTCAGGTCGGTCACGCCATCGCCGTTCACGTCGCCGGTCTGGTGACCGCCGACCTGCAACCCGTCACGCAACAGGATGAGGTCGCCGTCCGCATAGTCGGTGATCGTGTCGGATCCGCCGCGGCGGCCGAGCACGAACAGGTCGGCGTCGGCGCCGCCGGTCAGCAGATCGTCGCCCTGGCCGCCGTCGAGCGCGTCACGGCCGGTGCCGCCGTCGAGCGTGTCGCTGCCGCGCCCGCCGTAGAGCACATCCCCGCCGGCGCCGCCGATCAGAATGTCGTCGCCATTCTCCCCGAACAGCTGGTCCTTGCCGTTGCCGCCTTCGATCCGGTCGGCCCCATTGCCGCCCGACAGCAGGTCGTTGCCGGTGCCGCCGGTGACCAGATCGTCACCGTTCCCGCCGCTGAGCTCCAGCCCTGCGGCAATGTTGAAGCTGGCGATGATCGGATCGTGATCGCTGGTCTGCTCGGCGAATTCCGAGTTGACGTGGAGGATGTCGAAGCCGGCGTCCTGGATCAGATTGCCGCTGCCGAGGATGTGGTCGAGCTGCTGCGAATTGCCCTGGAAGACGTAGTCGTAGCGTTCGTTCACCGGGAGCAGGGTATTGAGGTTGGCAAGCCCCGCGCCCTCGAGCAGCGCGAGGCTGTCCGAGAAGCCGAAGTCGTTGAGGTCGCCGACGACCGCGACGTTGGCGTCCGGATCGATTGCGAGGATCTGCGCGACGAAGGTGGCAACCGCCTGAGCCTGAGCCAGGCGCTTGGCTTCGGTGACCTCGACCGGCGGCTGGTTGGTGCCGAACAGGGGATCGTCGCCGATCTTCGACGCGAAGTGGTTGTTGATGACGAACACGCTTTCACCGTTGAAGATGAACTCGGCGACGAGCGGCTTGCGTGAGTTGTCGAACGCCAGATTGTCGGGGTCGATCCGTCCGACTGCCAGCGACAGGTCGACGCCCGCCCCATCGCTCCCGACCGTGACCGCCTCGGTTGCGGTCCCGATACCGCCGTCGGCGAGCTGCACCCGCTCGGGGTTGTAGAGGAACACCTGGCGGATGTTGCCGCCGGTCTGCCCGCCGTCCTCATTGTTCTGCGGCGTCACATAGGCGAACGCATAGGTCGGTCCGCCAGCCGCAGCGATCGCCGCGATCAGCTTGGCGAGCGTTGCGTCGGAGGTGACCGTGCCGGTGTTCGACGAGCCGGTATCGTCCTGAACCTCCTGCAGCGCGATGATGTCCGGCGCCAGCAGCCCCTCAACGATCTGCGCGGCGATGGCGTCGAACTTCGCCTGCGGATTGTTAAGCGCGAGGTTCTCCGCATTGTAGCTGGCGATGATCAGCTGGTCGTCCGACCCGGACAAAGTTGTCGTGGCCTCCCGCTCGATGGTCCCCGGAGTCACGACAAAGTTCGAGGTCGCAAGCACTTCGTAGAAGCCGCCGCGTTCGTAGTTGACGACGCCGGTGACGTCGCCAAGCTGGTCGCCGACGTTGGCCGAATAGTCATTGTTGAACGTGCGATTGTCCTCCTGGACGGCAATGCGTTCGGGATTGAAGTCGCCCGGCTGGATGACGAGGCCGCCGTTGGGGGTCAGCGTCCCGGCATCGGTGCCGCCGAGCCTGACGAACGTCTGGGTGTCGTTGAACCCGTTGGTCGAAGACGGGCCCGTGGCGACAGCATCGTTGAGCGTGACCAGCGTGCCTTCGAGGCTCTCCCAGAAGTCGAGCCCCTGCGTTGCCGGATCGAACACATCGTCGTCATCGCCAAAGGCGCTGGTCGGCGGAAGCAGCCCGCCGGCACCGACTACAGTCGGCGCGATCGTTCCAGTCTTGCCGGTCAGCTGGACCGAACCGGTCGAGCCGATCGAGATTTCGGTCAGCGACAGCTCGGCACTGGTGTCGCTGTTGGGGAAGAATTCGACGACTTTGCCGGTCACCCGGACCTCGGCGCCGATCACCACCGTCGCTGCGGGCGCAGAGCCGGTGAAGATGAAGATGCCGTCCGATGTGCGCGCGTCGGCGTCGGGCGTATCGTCCTGGATCCAGAACCCGTTGCTCGTCCGGGCAGTGACGATGCCGACGGTCGTGACAGTCTGATCGACGAAAGGAGACAGATGGCCTGCACCCTGGATCTCCGCGATCTCGGTCAGCACGACCTCGTCGTTGCGGATCGTCGCAACGGCCGACGGCGCGTTCGCGACGGCGAGGGTGACGGTGAAGCCTTCATCGGCCTCGACCAGCGTGTCGCCGGCGACCTCGATCGTGATCGTCTTGCTCGTCTCGCCGACTGCAAAGTTGACCGAACCCGACGGCAGCACGCCGCCAGCAAAGTCGGCCGCGCTCGCGGGCGCTGCCCCCGAGCCGGCGACCGAATAGCTGACCGCCTCGGCGAACGCTCCGTCGGGCCTGGTGACGGTAAAGGTGAAGGCGGTGGCGCCGACGTCGCCCTCGGCCTTGTCGGCGGACAGCGGCGTGATGCTGTAGGCTGCTGCCGAGGTGTGACTGCCAAGGCCGGTGAACGTGTCGACGGCGCTGCCGTCCCACTGGTCCGCGGGGTTGAACAGGTCGAACGGATTCGTGTCGCCCGAGGTAATCGTCGCCTTGCGCACCAATGTGTTGTCGGCGGTGCTGGTCAGGCCCGAGCCCCATTCGGTGCCCGGATCGA
>JASLBJ010000102.1 GCA_030146725.1 Sphingomicrobium sp.
GGGCCCCCGGACAGTGCTCCGGGCGGGGGTGGCGGATAGGCCGCGTCGACCGACTGGGCCCAGAAGCGGTGATGCGGGTTGCGCATCGGGCGCGCCCCGAAACCGGTCACGAACGAGCGGTCGAGCGGGTTACGGCCAAGGATGAAGTCCATCAGGTCGACGACCCCGTCACCATAGCGTCGCTCGCCGGTGAAATCATGCGCAAGGCCGAGCAGCATCGCGCGGTTGAGCAGCGAACTGGTCGAGCCCCATTGCCAGCCGCTCGCCGGGGCGAAGGGAATTGCGTAGCCAACGGTTGCGCGCTGGCCGAGGAAGGTGCGGGCAGCGGCGGCGATGCGGGCACGCTGACGCTGGCGCTCGGCCGGCGGAAGCCCGTCGTGAAGGGCAAGCGTGATCGTTCCAAGCGACGCGACCGACGCCCAGCCCGGGGCTTCGGCGATCGGCTGGCGCAAGTGCGGCGAACGGGTGAGTGCGTCGCGGTAAGCGGCGCCGCGGGTGGTCGTGAACAGCTCGGCCGCAGCCCAGTAGAATTCGTCCGAAACATCGCTGTCGCCATAGCCGCCGCTGCCGGTGTGGTTGGCGATCGCATAGACTTCCGGGTTGCGGATCGCGGCCGTCCAGGCGCGCTCCGCCGCGGTCAGGCAGCGGGCGGAGAAGGCGGGATCGATCGAGCGCCAGATGCGCGCGCACTGCGCCGCTGTCGCGGCGAGGTTGAGGGTCGCGGCCGTGCTTGGCGGAAACAATTGCCGCCGCTCAGGGTCGCGGTCGGGGCGCATCGGCAGGCCCGTCCAGTTCTCGTCGGCGACCTTGTGGTGCACCATTCCGGAGGCGTCGATCGGCGTAAACCTCAGGCCTGCCGCGTTGCGCTTGACCCCGACCGGCACGCTGAGCCTGGTGCCGTCGGGCACCTGCATCCGAAGCATGAACTCGAGCTGCCAGCGTGCTTCGTCGAGCAGGTCGGAAACGCCGTTGCCGGCTTCAGGGATTGCCGCGGTGCGGTCGGCGAACTGCGACTTGCCGCCGAACACCTTGTTGCGCTCGTGAAGGTTGAGCAGGGTCCACAGCGAAATGCCGCCGTTGACGACATATTTGCCGTGGTCGCCGGCATCGTACCAGCCGCCGGTGACGTCGAGCGTGTAGTCGCAGCCGGGCCATTTGTTGCCGTTGGTGTCGGCGCTGGTGAGGCAGGTCGCGCGCTCGGGGCTGTGCCCGGCGGGCCGCGCCCATTGCGCGCCGACCAGGCGCTGCTCGATCGGGGTGCCGGCGCGGTTATGGTAGAAATAGGCGAGCGCATCGTGCGGCAGGCGGCCGAGCACGTCGCCACCGATGCGGAACGGGCGGCTCGAGCGCTGGCCGACCCTGAGTTGCAGATCGGCGCCGGCGCCCAAGAAGCTGCTGAAGTCGATGCGGTGGACATGCTCGCCCGACCAGCGGTCCTGTCCGAAGACCAGCGTGCGGCCGCGCGCCTGGATCGCGCCCGCCTTGTCGACCAGCGTCCACGCCAACGGCGTGCGCGACGGGTCGGCGAGGATCGCGAGCTTGGGACCGTCGGGCAGCAGGCCAAGCTGGTTGAGGCGGATCGGGCTCGCCGGCGGCTCTGCCGGCGGGGTCGCGCCGCCAAGCATCAGGGCAGCGAGGACGAGGCGGAGCCTGGGCATCGTCAGGCCTGTCTTGCAGGGGCCGAGCGGAAGGCGGCGGCAATCGCGTCGCGCAGCGGCTTGGGCTGGTAGGCGAGGTCGTAGGGCGTGCCGCGCTTGATCGACTTGTCGGCGCGCGGGTTGAAGTCGGTCAGCCAGCTATATTTGTCGACCATGCCCCAGGCCATTACGTCGCGCAGCTGCGGGTAGGTGAACATCAGGTCGAGGTAAGCGCGGGCGTAATCGGCAACCATCCGGTCGCGAACGGCGATGTCGTCCGGCGCTTCGCGGTCGTTGACGTCGAATTCGGTGATGACGAGCTTGTAGCCCATGGCGACGACAGAATCGAGAAAGCGGCGCCACGGCCCTTCCGACTCGCGCACGATCTCTGCGATCGGCAATTTCTTGAGCAGGCGGATGTGCGACTGGATGCCAAGCGCGTCGACCGGGACCCTACGCTTGCGGAAGCCTTCGAGCAGGCGGAGCACGCCGGTGATATGGGTCTCGTCCTCGGTCCCGCGCTCCCAGCTCATATAGTCGTTGTAGACGAGCTCGGCGTTCGGCGCCTCGGCGCGTGCGGTGTGGAACGCGAGGTCGAGCAGCGCCTCGCCGCCGCCCATCGCGCGGGTCAGCACCGTGTCGCGAATCTGGCCGGTTTCGGGCTGCACCGCCTCGTTGACCACGTCGTACGAGTAGATCCGCGAGCCATAGCGACGAGCAACGGTGCGGATGTGCTCGGTCAGCATTGCTGCGGCCGCCGTTGCAGGCCGCGGCCCGAAGTCATGCTCGGTCAGCCACTTGGGATACCATTGCGGCGGAAGCCACAACATCGTGTGACCGCGGACGCCGAGCCGGTGCTGTTCGGCCCAGCCGATCATCCGGTCGAGCTGGCCGAACTCGAACGCGGTCGCGGACGGGCGGGTCCACACCCACTTGAGCTCGTTCTCGGGCACGATCAGCCCGCATTCGCGACTCACGATCTCGAGATAGCGCGGGTCGGCGAACGCGCCGGCGAACTGCCCCAGATTGCCCATGCCGACCGCGCTGCCGAAGCGGCGGCCGCCGCGGCGAGCAAGCGCATCGAGCGATCCGGCGGGCGTTGCGGCTGCGGTTCCGAGAGGAACCGAGGTGCAGGCGCCCGCGAGGAGCGCACCGCCCGCGGCAAGGGCGTGGCGTCGGGTGAGTCTCATGCGCACATATTAACTGATAGCGCTAACAATGCTAGAAGGCTTGAATGACCCAATCCACGTCTCACCTGGTGCGGCACGTCGTCCGGCGGGTCGCGGCGCTGGCAATGCTGATCCTGCTGCAGTTGCTGTGTGCAGCGCCCGCTTACGCCGAAGACGGGTACCGGCTGTGGCTGCGCTATGATCCCGTCGGCGGCGAAGCCCGGCAGCGGATGCAGCGCAGCGCGACGGCAATCGTCGACGAGGCGGGGTCGCCGGTATTGCGAGCCGCGCGCGACGAGCTTGCGCGCGGCCTGGGCGGAATGCTCGGGCGCGAGATCGGACCAGGTCCGGTGCAGGACGGCGCGATCCTCATCGGGACCCCGGCCGGGTCGCCGACCATCGCGCGGTTACGGCTGCCGCTTTCGCGGCTTGGCAGCGAAGGCTATCTGATCCGCAGCCTGGCGGTGAACGGACGCGCGGTGACGGTCATCGCTGCCAACAGCGACGCGGGCGTACTATACGGAAGTTTCGCACTTCTGCGGCTGGTGCAGACGGGGCAGCCGATCAAGCGGCTCGACCTGGCGAGCACCCCTGCCCTTCGCTTGCGCATGCTCAACCATTGGGACAATCTCGATGGCTTCGTCGAGCGGGGCTATGCCGGCCGGTCGCTGTGGGACTGGCACAAGCTGCCCGACTGGAAGGACCCGCGGCTGACCGACTATGCGCGCGCCAATTCGTCGGTCGGGATCAACGCGACCGTGCTCAACAACGTCAATGCCAACGCGACCGTCCTGACGCCAGCGTACCTGCGCAAGGTCGGGGCGCTTGCCGATGTCTTCCGGCCGTACGGGATCAGGGTGTTCCTGTCGGCGCGCTTCTCGGCGCCAATCGAGATCGGGGGGCTCAAGACCGCCGACCCTGCGGACCCCCGGGTGCGCGCCTGGTGGAAGGCCAAGACCGCCGAAGTCTATGCCCATGTGCCCGACTTCGGCGGCTTTCTCGTGAAGGCCAATTCCGAAGGCCAGCCGGGGCCGCAGGAATATGGCCGGACCCATGCCGACGGCGCCAACATGCTCGCCGACGCGCTTGCGCCGCACGGCGGCGTGCTGCTGTGGCGGGCGTTCGTCTATTCGACCACCTCGGCCAGCGCCGATCGCGCCGCACAGGCCTATGACGAGTTCAAGCCGCTCGACGGCCGGTTCCGCCGCAACGTCATCGTTCAGATCAAGAACGGC
>JASLBJ010000108.1 GCA_030146725.1 Sphingomicrobium sp.
ACGACCATGGCGTCACGTTCATCGTCAACGACAGCGCCGCGCTGGCCAAGCGGCTTGGCGCCGACGGCGTTCATCTTGGCCAGCAGGACGACGACGTGCGCGACGCTCGGGCGCTGCTCGGGCCGGGCGCGCAGATCGGCGTGACCTGCCACGACAGCCGCCACCTGGCGATGGAAGCAGGCGAGGCGGGGGCCGACTATGTCGCGTTCGGGGCCTTCCATCCGACCACGACCAAGCCGAGCGACTACCGCCCGGAGCCGGCGATCCTGAGCTGGTGGTCGTCGGTGTTCGAGCTTCCGTGCGTGGCGATCGGCGGGATCACGCCCGACAATGCCGCCCCGCTGGTGGCGGCGGGCGCCGATTTCGTCGCGGTGTGCCAGGCGGTGTGGGGCGCCGACGATCCGGCGGCTGCGGTCGCGGCGTTCGACAAAGTGCTTCGCGGCTGAGGAACGGCTCCCGGCAGCCGGTTGTTCTTGGCGGCGAAGAGGAGACACACATGGCTGAAGACAAGGTGCCGATGCCCGCGGACGGGTCGCAGACCGAACGGACCAAGCCCGACGATATCGGCGAGCTTGCGTCGCGGCGTGATGGCCAGAGCGCGGGCGGGTTGCCCAACGTCGGCGAATCGGGCGGGGGTGCCTATCCCAACCCGCACACGGGCAAGGAGGGAAGCAGCGCCAATGAAGGGAGCAGCGGGGGCCCCGACACGCTGATGGGCCACGGCGGGCAGGCCGATGCGAGCTACTACGGTCACGATAAACTTGGCGACAAGGGCGGCGAGACCACCGGCAATGCGGTGGCCAAGGACGAAGACTAGGGAATCTGTCGGGTAACCCGCACCGGCTTAACCAAACCCTTAACGCGCCAGCGGCGACTGGTCGAAGTCGGCGAGGAGCGCCGCGACGTCGTCGTAGGTCGCAACCGGGCGCTCGGCGTCGAGCGCCTCGTCGCTGAAGCGCCCCGAGCGGACCGCGACGGCGTCCATTCCGGCGCGGCGGGCGGCGATGATGTCGAACGGCGTGTCGCCGATGACCAGCGCGGCTTCGGGGCTCGCGCAGCCGCTCGATTTCAGCGCCGCTTCGAAGATGTCGGGGCACGGTTTGGAGTGGCCGACGTCGTCCGCGCTGGTGGTTGCGTCGAGCAGGTCAGCCGCTTCGAGGAGTTCGACATAATGGTCGAGCTCCTCGCGCGAGGCGGAGGAGGCGAGCACCACCGTCTTGCCGGCGTCCTTTGCCCGCTGCAGCAGGTCGCGAGCACCCGGGAAGGGTTTCACCTGCGGCAGATATTCTTCCTTGTAGATGCGGCCGTGGGCGTCGCCAAGCGCTTCCTGCTCCGCCTCGGTCGAGTCCGGAAGCAGGCTGGGGACGTAATTGTCGCTGCCCTTGCCGACCTGCGCATGGAGCGTGGCGCGGTCGAAGTGGTGCCCGGCGTCGGCGAACACGCGCTGCCAGACGGTGACGTGTTGCTCGTTGCTGTCGACGAGCGTGCCGTCGATGTCGAACAGGATGGCGGTTTTGTGCATCGCGTCCGAACCGCCGACGTTCCCGGAAGTTGCCCGATACTCGCCTAAATCAGCGAAGAGGCGTGGAAATCAGCGAAGAGGCGTGGAGATCAGCGAAGAGCTTGGCCGACCATCGATTTGAGCGTCAGCGCATCGTCGATCGCGTGGCCGTGGATATCGTTGTTGAAGTAGCACCACACCGGGCGGCCCGAGCGCGCCTGGGCGACGATCCAGTCGGCCCAGCGCAGCAGCCGCTCGTCGGGATAGCGGCCCCAATATTTGCCCTCGCCGCCGTGAAAGCGGACGTAGGCGGTCGGGCCGACCGCGACCGCTTCGCTCGTCGAGCCGGCCATGTCGTGGAGGCACAGGCTTGCGCCGTATCGTTCGAGGAGAGCGAAGGTGCGCGGGTCGTACCAGCCCGGCTCGCGGAACTCGAACACGCTGGCGACATCGCGCGGCAGGATCCGCAGAAAGTCCTCCAGCCGCTCGAGGTTGAGCGCGAACCGCGGCGGGAGCTGGTAGAGCATCGGGCCGAGCCGGTCGCCGAGGCAGCGGACGGAGCGCATCATCCGCTCGAGCGGCTCCTCGCAGTCCTTGAGCTTCTTGGCCTGGGTCAGGAAGCGGTTGGCCTTGACCGCGTAGCGAAACCCCGGCGGCGCCTGGTCGCGCCATTTGGCAAAGGTCTCGGGCGCCGGCAGGCGGTAGAAGCTGTTGTTGATCTCGACCGTTTCGAACTCCTGCGCATAGCGGTCGAACCAGCGCGTCTGGGGCATGCCTTCGGGGTAAAACAGCCCGCGCCAATGCTGGTAGACCCAGCCCGAGCAGCCGATGCGGACCGGCGCCGGAGCGCGATTGGAAACAGTTGGGGGCTCCATCGTTGCACTATCAACCTATGTTCACCGAGGAGAGTTGCGTCGTGAAGCCTGTTCGTTTGACGCTTGGCGTCGCTGCCATTGCCACTGCCGCCGTCGCGCTTGCGCAAGGAGCGCAGCAGCCGGCGCCGAGGCCCGGGCAGCCGGGGGCTGCACCCGCCGCCGCCAGGCCGTTCGTCCCGCCCGGATCGCCGGGATCGCCGATCAACGGCACCAATTTCCATGCGCAGGTGCTGATGTCCGCGCACGGCTTCTCGCCCGGCGTGATCGACGGCAAGGAGGGCCAGTCGTTCAAGCTCGCGCTCAGCAGCTTCCAGGAAGCCCGTGGGCTCCCCTCGACCGGCAAGCTGGACCCGCGGACTCGCGCGGCGCTGATGCAGGCCAACCGGCCGGCGACGGTGATGGTCAAGCTCGGCCCGGACGACGTCAACAGCCAGTATGTCTATCCCTTTCCCGAGAATCCCGAAGCACAGGCGGAATTGAAGGCGCTGTCCTACCGCAACATGCTCGAAAAGGTCGCGGAGCGGTACCACACCACGCCCGACACGATCGTCGCGCTGAACGGTCCTGACAAGCTTATCGGCCTGGGCCAGACGCTTCGCCTGCCCAACGTAGTCCCGCCATCGCGCGACTATGCGGGCGCGCAGGGCAATGGCGGCGCGGTGATGAATGCGCTCAACGTCAATCCGGAGCAGCCCCAGGGCGACTTCGTCGTGGTCGACAAGAGCGAGGGCGTGCTCAAGGTCTACCGCGGCCCGGTTCCGGAAGGGAACCGGGGGCCAACCAGGAGCGGCAGCAGGCAGGCAGGCGCCCAGGGTGCCGGCGGGCAGGGTGCCGGCGCGCAGGGTCCGCAGCTGGTGGCGGCGTTCCCGGTGACCATGGGCTCGAAGACCTATCCGCTGCCGCTCGGCCGCTGGAAGGCGACGACCTACGCCTATCTCCCGCCGTTCCACTATCAGCCCGACATCCTCGAGAATGCCAAGACCGACAAGGAGCTGACGCTTCCGCCTGGTCCGAACGGCCCGGTCGGAGTCGCCTGGCTCGACCTGACCAAGGAGCATTACGGCATTCACGGAACGCCCGAGCCGCAGACCATCGGCCGCGCCGAGTCGAGCGGCTGCATCCGCATGACCAATTGGGATGTCGTGCGCCTGTCGCGGATGATGAAGCCGGGCTTCACGGCAATCTTCCAGGCCTGATCCGTAGGATGCTGGCGCGGCGGCTCAACGTCATTGGCACGGTCGTCGTCCTGGCGATCCTCGCCGGGGCGTTGTGGCTGTTCGCGTCGAACATCTTCAATCCGGGCAAGTCGATCGACCCGCGCTCGGCGGCGGAAGTGCTTGCGGGCAAGCCGCGGCCGCCGCGGGTCGACGAGAAGCTCAGGCCGACCGACGTCGCGGTGACCCCGAGCGGGCTTGCGGTGCCGGTCGACGGAGTCGCGCCGGCCGAGCTGGTGGACACCTACAACCAGTCGCGCGGCGGCGGGTCGCGCGTGCACAATGCAATAGACATCATGTCGCCGGTCGGCCGGGCGGTGGTGTCGGTCGGGCCGGGGACGGTCGAGAAGATGTTCTACAGCAAGGGCGGCGGCGGCAATACCGTCTACGTCCGCTCGCCCGACGGGCAGTGGATGTTCTACTACGCTCACCTCGATGCGTACGCGCCGAAGCTGCGGGAAGGGCAGCAGGTCGTTCGCGGAACGCCGCTCGGGACCGTCGGCGTGTCGGGCAATTCCGATCCGAACGGGCCGCACCTGCACTTCGCGATCAACCGGATGAAGCCGGGCGAGAAATGGTACGACGGGACGCCGGTCAATCCGTACCCGCTGCTTGCCGGTACCCGCGGGGGCGGGTAAGGCCGCGCCCTTCACGACCTCACCTCTCCGTTCGCCCCGAGCTCAGTCCAACTGTGCTCAGCCCGAACGGATTTTCGAACGGACAGTCACATGAAGATCAGCGGCGTGGACATCCGTCCCGGCAACATCATCGAATATGAGAACGGCATCTGGCGCGCGGTCAAGATCCAGCACACGCAGCCGGGCAAGGGCGGTGCCTACATGCAGGTCGAGCTCAAGAATTTGATAGACGGGCGCAAGAACAATGTCCGGTTCCGCAGCGCGGAGACGGTCGAGCGGGTGCGGCTCGACACCAAGGACTTCCAGTTCCTGTTCGCCGACGGCGAGATGCTGACCTTCATGGACAAGGACAATTACGAGCAGATCAGCCTGCCCCGCGACCTGCTCGGCGACGCGGCGTCGTTCCTCCAGGACGGCATGGACGTGATGATGGAGCTGTATGACGAGCGCCCGATCTCGGTCCA
>JASLBJ010000109.1 GCA_030146725.1 Sphingomicrobium sp.
CGCGCTGACCAGCATGAACAGGGTTGAGCGGGGGAGGTGGAAGTTGGTTATGAGGCCGTCGACCGCCCTGAAGCGATAGCCGGGGGTGATGAAGATTGCCGTGTCGCCTTCGAAGGGGTGGATGGTGCCGCTCGGGTCGGCGGCGCTTTCGAGCAGGCGCAGCGCGGTTGTCCCGACGGCGATCAGCCGGCCGCCGGACGCGCGCGCTGCGT
This sequence comes from Sphingomicrobium sp., assembly GCA_030146725.1. Lineage (GTDB taxonomy): Bacteria > Pseudomonadota > Alphaproteobacteria > Sphingomonadales > Sphingomonadaceae > Sphingomicrobium. Next base: position 213 of record JASLBJ010000109.1, read on the forward strand.
TGAGGCGCTCGGCCGTCGGCGCATCGATCCGTCCCCATTCGGCGTGCATCCGGTGGTCGGCGGTGTCCTCGGCCTTGACCGGAAGGAAGGTGCCCGCGCCGACATGGAGCGTCAGCGTCTCACGGGCGATGCCGCGTGCGTCGAGTGCTTCGATCAGCCGGTCGGTAAAGTGCAGCGCTGCAGTGGGGGCGGCGACCGCCCCATCCGCGCGCGCGAACATCGTCTGGTAGTCGGATCGGTCATCGGCATCGGTCGGCCGCTTCGACGCGATGTACGGCGGAAGCGGCATTCGCCCTGCCCGCTCCAGCAGCAGCTCGACCGGCTCCTCGCCGTGGAAGTGAAGCAGCACCGCGCCATCGTCGCTCTTGTCCGCGGCCGACGCGAGCACGCCCTCGCCGAAGTCGATCGTATCGCCGCTGCGCAGCCGCCGTGCGTTGCGCACGAACGCCCACCAGCTACGCGGGCCCTCGCGCTTGTGCAGTGTCGCGCCGATGCTTGCCGCTCCGCGACGACCTTCGAGCTGCGCCGGGATGACGCGCGTATCGTTGAACACCAGGACATCGCCGGGCTGCAGCAGCGAGGGCAGGTCGGGCATGTGGTGGTCGGCGATCCGCTCGCCGTCGACGAGCAGCAGCCGGGCGCTGTCGCGCGGCCGCACTGGCCGAAGCGCGATCCGCTCGGGCGGGAGATGAAAGTCGAAAAGGTCGACGCGCATTACGGCGTCCTTGCGGGGAGCGGAACGCCGAAGCAATCCGTTGCCCGATTGCTGATTCAGCCGCCCAGGCTGGCCTTGACGATCTTCGTCGGCTCGGCCGGGGGCTCGCCGACTGCGATTCCGTCGACCGCGTCCATGCCCTGGATCACCCGGCCGTAGACCGTGTATTTTTTGTACAGGCCGCCGTTGGGCGAGAACATGATGAAGAACTGGCTATTGGCCGAATCGGGGTCGTCGGCACGAGCCGCGGCGAGGCTGCCGCGCAGGGCCGGGATGGTGCTGAACTCGGCCTTGAGATCGGGAAGTTCCGAACCGCCCTGGCCGGTGCCCTTGGGATCGCCGCCCTGGGCCATGAAACCGGGGATCACGCGGTGAAAGGTCAGACCGTCGTAGAAGCCGCGACGGACGAGCGTCTGCATCCGCTCGACATGGCGCGGGGCAACGTCCGGGCGCAGCTGGATGACTATTTGCTTGCCGGTCGACAGAGCGAGCGTCAGCCGGTTGGCGGGATCGGCAGCAACCGCGGCGGGCGCGATGATGCCTGGGGTGGCGATGGTCTGGGCCGGCGCAATCGCTGCCATTGCTGCCATTGCCGCTGCGAACGGCAGTGCGATCAGTGCTTTACGCATTCGTACATCCCCACCCAACGTGTCGTTCAGCCCTGCCCCGGCTTGCCTGAACCCTGGATTGCCGTTTGCGCTGCACGTTTGGCAAGATGCTCAGCGACATCCAACGCGACGGCCGGAGGGACGAACTTGTCGATCTTGCCCCCGAAGCGCGCGATCTCCTTCACCAGCCGCGAGGCGATCGGCTGGAGCGAGACGTCGGCCATCAGGAAGACGGTCTCGATACGGTCGTTGAGCTGCTGGTTCATGCCCGCCATCTGATACTCATATTCGAAGTCGGCGACCGCGCGCAGCCCGCGAATGATCACTCCCGCACCTTCGCGCTCGGCAAAGTCCATCAACAGCAGGTCGAAGTCGACCACGGTGATGTCCCCGCCAATGTCCGCAACCTCGTGCCGCACCATCGCCAGCCGCTCGGCGACGGTGAACATCGGCTCCTTCGCCGGGTTGGTCGTCACGCCCACCACGAGCCGGTCGACGAGGTTGGCGCCGCGGCGGATGATATCCAGATGGCCGAGCGTCACCGGATCGAAGGTGCCGGGATAGACTCCGATGCGGTGGGTCATGGTCAGTGGTCCCGTTCGACGGCGAACCGCGCGATGCTTCGCAGCAGGTCGGCCTCCTCGCCATGATCGTGCAGGTGTTCGATCGCCTGCTCGACCAGCATGTTGGCCTGCTGCCGGGCGCGCTCCTCGCCGAGCAGCGACACGAAGGTCGCCTTGCCCGCCGCAGCGTCCTTGCCGGTGCGCTTGCCCGCCGCGGCTTCGTCGCCGCTGTGATCGATCAGGTCGTCGGCGATCTGGAAGGCGAGCCCGATGTTGCGCGAGTAGCCGCGATACGGCGTGCGCGCGTGCGGATCGAGCTTGGCCATGATGCACGCGGCCTCGACCGCGAACTCGATCAGAGCGCCGGTTTTGAGTTGCTGCAGCCGGGTGATCGTCGCCAGGTCGAGCTCGCGGCCTTCGGCAACCAGATCCATCATCTGCCCCCCGGCCATTCCCGCGGGGCCGACGGCGCGGGCAAGCTCGAGCGTGAGGTCGGCACGGACGAACGGGTCCTCGCTGGTTGCCTGATGGGCAATGATCTCGAACGCCAGCGCGTGAAGGCTGTCCCCCGCGAGCACTGCCGCCGCCTCGCCGAACGCCTTGTGCACGGTCGGTTTGCCGCGGCGCAGGTCGTCGTCGTCCATGCACGGCAGATCGTCGTGGATCAGCGAGTAGGTGTGGATCGCCTCGATCGCGGCACCCACCCTGAGCGCGCGCTCCTCGTCGATCGCGAACAGGCGGGCCGCCGCCGTTGTGAGCAGCGGGCGGAGCCGCTTGCCGCCGCCCACGACTGCATGGCGCATGGCGGCGTAAAGCTGGTCGCGGTCATCGCCAGGGTCGCCGAGCAGGCCGCCGAAGAAGCGATCGATCGCGTCTGCAATCCGGCGTGCTTCCGCCTCGATCCCGATCGCCGGCCGCTCCAGCTCGTCAAGCGCCATCGAAGGGTGTGACTCCCTTGGGCGTGCCGTCAGGACCGAGCGCAATCTGCTCGATCCGCGCCTGCGCCGCCTTAAGCCGCGCCTCGCAGTGTCGCTTGAGCCGGTCGCCTTCCTGGTAAAACTCGATCGACTGGTCGAGCGGGGCTTCACCGCGCTCGAGCAGCCGGACGATCTCCTCGAGCCGTGCGAGCGCCGCCTCGAAGCTCAGCTCGCTCGTCTGATCGGGCGTCTGCTCGGCTGCCTGTCCGGCGATCTGTTCGGC
>JASLBJ010000143.1 GCA_030146725.1 Sphingomicrobium sp.
AATCGTCTGCGAACCCCGCCACGCAAGCTGGTTCGAAGATGAAGCGGACAGCCTGCTGGAAAGTCTCGGAATTGCCCGTGTCGCCGCCGATCCGGCCTTGTCGGATCGCGCTGCACAACCGGGCGGCTGGCGCGGCTTCAGTTACTGGCGGCTACACGGATCACCGCAGATGTACCGGTCAAGCTACGCGGACCGGATCGGCGACATCGCCGCCAAGCTCCGGTCCACAACGACCGCAGAACGCGACGCCTGGTGCATGTTCGACAATACCGCCGGCTCCGCTGCAACCAGTGACGCGCTCGCGCTCCGCGACGCGCTCAGCTCAAGCTAGAAGCGAAGTCCGCGACGGCCACTGCGCGACGAACCGCCGCGCGAGCGGCCAGTCAGCTTGCGCATCAGATAACCGAGTCCCGCGGCGAACAACATTCGTCTAAGCATCTTGTCTCTCCTTGTCCTTGGCTCCAGCGAAGCAGCCGTCCATCTGTTCCCGCGCGCTTTTCGCGCAGCGCAGGTCCGAAAAGAGGGAACCCGACTCGCCGCCGATGCATTATTCGAGCAAAAGTCAACTTCAAAAAGAGTATGCGATATGAACAAGCTAGCGCTCGCGCTTGCAGTCTCGACCGGGCTCGCCTTCGGCGTTCCGGCCACTCCAGCACTTGCATCGATGGAGACCTACGAGGCCAAGGCGACCGCCAGCAGCGCGGCCGCAATCGCCCGTGAGGACATGATTGCAGCCTTTGGTGACAAACAGCTCAAGCCCGGTCAGTACCTGTGGCGCGACGTCAAGGCCGACGGTCCGCAGCGCGTTGTGGTCGGCCTGTCCGACCAGATGGCGTATCTGTATCGAGGCAACGAACTGGTGGCGGTTGCGACGGTCTCGAGCGGAAAGGGCGAGAAAGCCACGCCGACCGGCATCTTCACCGTGCTCGAGAAGAAGCGGATGCATCACAGCCGCAAGTACGACAATGCGCCGATGCCGTTCATGCAGCGCATCGACAAATATGGGATCGCACTTCACGCCGGCCACAACCCCGGCAGCCCGGCGTCGAAAGGCTGCGTTCGCCTCCCAGCGCAGTTCGCAGCCAAGCTGTTCGGCGAAACGGGCATCGGTACGACGGTGCTGATCGGCGCCTGAGCCGATCAGGCCGCGATCAGTAGAAGATCGCGGCTCTAGGCAGCGACAGCCGACGCGGCCGGTTCGACAGATCCGGACTGCGCCGCTGTCGCGTGCAGGTCCGCTAGCTGCTCGTGAAGCCGGCGAATGTCAGCGGTGGGAGCCGCTCGCGCCAGTTGCCGGCAATGCTGCTCGCGCTGGCTGTGGTAGTACCCCTCGTCGCTCATCATGATCTGCCCCCGGGCGGCAGAAAGGCTGCCGCGACGAGCCTGGCGAACCAACCCCGCGTGGCATGGCAATATCACGGACCCGAAACTTACGCCAAAAACGGCTGCAAACAGCCGGTTTCCAGCCCGCGACTCGGCGGCTTGAAAGGGACTAGATCTTCGTCCCTGTCATGGTCGTCAGTTCGGGCTTGGGCAGCCCCGACGCCTTGTACGTGCTGGTCAGCTCCGCCTTGCGCTCCGCCATCTGCGTCCCGACCGCATCCATGTCGATGTCGGTCCGCTTCGCCTTGCTGAACATGCCGACGAAGCGCTGCTCTTCCTCTTTGACGTGATGCTCGATCTGCTCCTGCAGCACCTTGACCTTGGCTTCGAAGAAGTCGTCGTCCTTGGCGCCGCCGCCTTCGATCTCGGCGATCAGCACCTTGGCGCCGTCGTGCTCGACATAGGCTTCCTTGAGCAGATCCTCGTCGATCCTGCCCTCGCAGGCGGGATAGAAGATTTCCTCCTCGATCTGCGCATGGACGGTCAGCTCCATGCAGATCCGCTGCGCGATCTTCTGCTTGGCGCCGTCGCCCTTGGCCTTCTGGAACTCCGCGAACAGCGCCTCGACGGTGCGATGATCCTCCTTGAGAAGGGCGATTGCATCCTGGGTCTTGCTGCTGTCCATCTTTGGTCCTTCCACGGTTGGAAGCGAAACCACCGCAGCCTTGCACAGGTTCCTGCCGCCCGCAGCATTCAGCCGGGAAGCCGCCCTAGCTTCTCGACGACGCCTCCCCGCCGGCATCGGCAACGGCCGCGCTGTCCGCGGAATCCGGAGCCGGCGCTGCGATCTGCGGTGCCGCCCGCGGCGGCTTGCTGTCCAGTTCGAGCCAGTCGCGGAACTCGAGCTTGTAGAGCATGTCCATGAACTCGAACTCGAGCCCGCCCGGCTGGCTGGTATTGCTGTTCCACAACGCCACCACGCCGCTCTTCTTCGCCGGGTCGAACAGGATCAGCGACCGGTAGCCGCTCACGCCGCCGCGATGGCCGACAATCCGATGCCCGGCATAATCGTAGCTGCGCCAGCCCATCCCGTATTGAACATCGCCGAGCCGCTCGAGGAACTTGCGCAGTCGGCCGCGCTGGTTGGGGGTCTTGACCAACGGCGCATGGATCGTCGCCAGCATCGTTGGCGACAGCACCCCCGGCATCTGGCCCAGCTGCGCGACCATCCACAGCGTAAGATCCTTGATGTTGCTGTTGACCCCGCCCGCCGCCGGGACACGGTAGTAATTGTCGTTCACTTCGAGCGTTCGCCGTCCTGCGTCGTGCGGCCGCGCCCAGCTCGGCGCGCTGACCAGGCCCTGGCGAGTGACGCTCGCGCTGGTCATTCCGATGGGATCGAACAATTGCTCGTCTAGTGCCTCGCCGAACGGCTTGCCGGTGACCTTCTCGACCATTTCGGAGGCGCCGTCGTAAGCGACGTTCTGGTAGCTCCAGCAGGTGCCCGGCGGACATATCAGGTTGAGCTGGGCAAGCGACTGGCGGAGAACCCGGCTATCCTGCCCCTCCTCGAGCTTGTTGTCGTACGCGTTGCGGTACAGGCCGAGCCGGTGGCTGAGCAGGTCGCTGACCGTAGCGCGCGATTCCGCGCCGTCAGGAAGCTTGAGGCTCGGCGCGTAGAGGTTGACCGGCGAGTTGAGGCCGAGCTTGCCCTGCTCGGCGAGCTTGGCGACCATGGTCGAGGCAACCCCCTTCGACACCGAAGCCCAGCGGAACACGGTGTCGGGCGTCACTTGCTCGCCGCTTCCGGCAGCGGTCTCGCCATAGCCCGACAGGAAGGTGATGCGTCCGTTCTCGACGATCCCGACCGACAGGCCGACCATCGAGCGTTCCTGCACCAGCCGCTTGAAGCGTGCGTCGAGCGCCGCATAATCGATATCTTCGCGCGCCGCCGGCGTCACCGCTGCAAGCCGCATGTTGGCCTTGACCGGAGCGACACTGACCACCGGCTCTTCAAGTTGCGGCCGCATGAACGCGAGCGCCCCGGCCAGCAACAGTGCAAACGCGCCCGCGCCGGCCTTCATCGAAAGCATCAACCTAATCCTCCCCAACCCCGCTCCCGGTGTGCAGCCGCCCACGAATCCGCTCAACGGCTGGAGTCCGGGCGTGCGGCGAAGCGAAGCCGTGGCACGACGAACGCCCGGCTGGCCTTTGCCGACGGGCTCGCCTAGACGCCGGCTAAGCGAGGCGCTTGCATGCAATTCCTCAAGACATTGTTCTGGGTACTGGTCGCGGTGATCATCGCCTTGTTCGCGAACCGCAACTGGAGCGACGTGACGCTCAACCTGTGGGGCGACATCCAGGCCGACATCAAGGTCCCGGTGCTGCTCGGCTTCGTGTTCCTGCTCGGCTTCCTCCCGCCCTTCCTGATCTACCGGGCACGGGCGTGGGCACTGCGGCGTCGCGGCGAGCCGACGCTCGTTGCACCCGCTGCGCCCGCCCCCACGCCGGTCGACGGGCCCGAAGCATGACCGAGATCTACGTCGCGATCGACACGCCCGACCTTGACCGCGCGCTCGATCTTGCCGCGGCCGTCACCGGCTCGGTGGGCGGGATCAAGCTCGGGCTCGAGTTTTTCGCACGCAACGGACCGGCCGGCGTCGCCCGGCTGCAGCAGTCCGGGCTGCCGCTGTTCCTCGACCTCAAGCTCCACGACATCCCCAACACCGTCGCCAGGGCCATCGAGGCGCTGGCGCCGCTCGCGCCGGCCGTGCTCACCGTCCATGCGGCCGGAGGCAAGGCGATGCTCGAAGCCGCAAAGGCCGCCGCACCGCCGGCAACCCGGGTCGTTGCAGTGACGGTCCTGACCAGCCTCGATCAGGCCGACCTTGCGGCGGCGGGCGTTGCGGCAAGCCCGTCCGACCAGGTCACGCGGCTTGCGTCGCTGGCGCGGGACACCGGGATCGACGGAATCGTCTGCTCGGGCAGCGAGGTGGCCGCTGCCAAGGCCAGATGGCCGGGCGGCTTCTTCGTCGTTCCGGGAGTTCGCCCCCACGGCAGCGCAGCCGGCGACCAGAAACGGATTGTCACGCCGGCCGAGGCCGCCCGCGCCGGTGCGTCGATCCTGGTCATCGGACGACCGATCACGGATGCGGACGACCCGGCGGCGGCTGCTCGCGCCATCGCAGGGAGCCTCTGAGGTGGACAAGGCGTCTGAGGTAGACAAGGCCGGCCGCGCCCGCCTAGTCGCCCACGCTCATAGTCGAGGATCACGATGAACTGGTTGAGCCGGGTGCGCGTCGGCATCCCCTTCCTGCCCAAGCGGCAGACCACCGACAACCTGTGGCACAAGTGCGGCAAGTGCGCATCGATGGTGTTCGTCAAGGAGTGGGAGGACAATCTCCACGTCTGCCCGCGTTGCGATCAGCACGACCGCATCGGCCCGAAAGAACGCTTCGCACAACTGTTCGACGACGGCAAACATGAACTGTTGCGCGCTCCGGAAGTCCGCGAGGATCCGCTCAGGTTCAAGGACAGCAAGCGCTATGCCGATCGCTTGCGTAGTGCTCGCACTGTAACCGGTGACCGCGATGCCTTGCTCAACGCGCGCGGGACGATTGGCGGCAAGCCGGCAATCGTCGGTGTGCAGAACTTCGCCTTCATGGGCGGATCAATGGGGATTGCGGTCGGAGCAGCGTTCGTCGCCGGAGTGCGCGCGGCGATCGAAGACCGATGCCCCTATGTCCTGTTCACCGCCGCCGGCGGCGCCCGGATGCAGGAAGGCATTTTGTCGCTGATGCAGATGCCGCGGACCACAGTCGCCCTTGCCGAGCTCAAGGAAGCGCGCCTGCCCTATATCGTCGTCCTGACCGACCCGACGACCGGCGGGGTAACCGCCTCCTATGCGATGCTCGGCGACGTTCAGCTCGCTGAGCCTGGCGCGCTGATCGGGTTCGCCGGACAGCGGGTGATCGAGCAGACCATCCGCGAGAAGCTCCCCGAGGGCTTCCAACGCGCCGAGTATCTGCTTGAGCACGGGATCATCGACATGGTCGTCCCCCGCGGCGAGCTGCGCGAGCGCATCGCGCTCCTGATCGCCTATCTCGCGCCGGAGCAGGCGCCGGAGCAGATGAGCGCCTGATGCCCGACTTCGCCCGGTCGGCGCATCCCGCCGTCCAGGCGCAACTCGATCGACTGTCGCTGATCTCGCCCGGCGGCGACCGGCTCGGGCTCGACCGGATCGGTCGGCTGCTCGATCGGCTCGGCCGGCCGCAGGACTCGCTTCCACCCGTGTTTCACGTCGCCGGCACCAACGGCAAGGGCTCGACCTGCGCGTTCCTCCGCTCCGCGCTGGAAGCGGCCGGCAACCAGGTGCACCTGTTCACCAGCCCGCATCTGGTCCGCTACAACGAACGCATCCGTATCGCCGGGCGGCTGATCGACGACGACCGGCTTGCGGCCCTGCTCGAGACGGTGATTGAAACCGGCATCGATATCGAGCCGAGCTTCTTCGAGGTCACCACCGCGGTCGCGCTGATGGCGTTCGCCGGCGAGCCGGCCAAGGCCTGCATCCTCGAGGTCGGGCTCGGCGGCCGGCTCGACGCGACGAACATCATCGAGCGGCCGCTGCTGTGCGCAATCGCCAGTCTCGGGCTCGATCACCAGCAGTTCCTTGGCCCGGACCTCCTGGCTATTGCGGCCGAAAAGGCCGGCATTGCCAAGCGAGCCGTGCCGCTCGTAACGCAGCACTACCCGCGGCCGATCGCCGCCCGAGTTGGTGAGATCGCCGCTGAAACCGGAGCGCGGTGGCTTCCCCGTGGCAGCGGCTGGGATGCGAGGATCGAGGGCGGACGGCTGCGCTACCATGACGGTCACGGCGAACTGAACCTGCCCGCCCCGCACATCGCCGGCCGGCACCAGGCCGACAATGCCGCGCTGGCCGTCGCAATGCTCCGTCATCAGTCGGCGCTCGCCGTCAGCGCCCGCGATCTCGCCACCGCGCTCGACCTCACCCGCTGGCCGGCCCGGCTGCAGCGCCTGAAACCTGGGCCGCTGACTCCACGCAATCGCGAGATCTGGATTGACGGAGGCCATAACCCGTCCGCAGCGCAGCGCATTGCCGCCTTCGTCCGCGACAATTGGCAGGACGGGCGGCCGCTCCACCTCCTCTTCGCAAGCCTTGCTAGCAAGGACCCGCAGGGGATGCTCGAGCCGTTCCTGCGGCTCGCCACCGCCGTGCACATGCTGCCGATCGACGGCCATGAGTGTCGCTCTCCCGACGATCTTGCGCGGCTTGCCGAGGGATTAGGCTTCCCCGCAAGCTCCCATGACGGGCTTCGGCAAGCGCTTGCCGCCGCACCCGCAGCCGCGCGCGTGCTGGTGTTCGGCTCGCTCTACCTTGCCGGGCAAGCGCTTGCCGCCAACGGCGAGCAGCCCGACTAGGCGGTGTCGCCCTCGCTGGCGCGGGCAGCGTCGGAGGCAGGAACCGGCCCACCCGCCGTGCGCCGGTCGCGCCTGCCGGTTCGCATCCATTCGAGCGCGACGAAGCCGACTGCAACGAGGCCGATCATCGCGCTCAAGCGGAACACGGGCGCGTAGCCGATGTCGTCGATCGCCTCTCCGATCGCCGCCCGCCCAAGCGAGCCGATGAGGAAGGTAAGCGACGACAGCAACGCATATTGCACAGCGCTGAACTCGCGCGAGGTGATCGACGACAGATAAGCAACAAAGGCAGCCCCAGCGAGCCCTCCCGCAATATTCTCGCCCGAAATCGCGATCAGCAGCCGGACCATCCGCAGGTCCACTCCGAACGTGTCGAGCGCAAGTGCCCGGGCGAAGGCGTCGATTCCGACCGACCCTGCGGCAAGGTCGGCAAACAGCAGATTGCTTGCTGCGGCGACGATCGCCCCGATCATCAGCGTCGGCATTCGCCCCAGAGTGGCAAACAGCGTCGCGCCAAGAGCAATTCCGGCCATGGTCATGAACACGCCGAAGATCTTCGATGCGAACGCCACCTCGTCGCCGGTGTATTTGAGCTCCTGGAGATAGAAGGGAAAGGCGAACGAACCCCAGATATTGTCAGTAATGCGATAGCTGAGGATCAGCCCGAGGACGACGATCACGCCCCAGCCGATCCGCCGCACCAGTTCGCCGAGCGGCAGGATCAGCGCCGAATAGGCATGATCGGCGGCGCGGCCGCCCGCACTCGGAGCGTCCGCATCGGCCGTAAGGACATGCTCCTGGTGCTGCTGCAGCCAGTTGAACACGGCCGCGACGATGGCCGGCAGGATCACCGTCGCAGCGACGATCAGCGGTCCCATGTTGCGGGTGAAGTCGCCCACCACCGGCGGATTGGGATCGCCGGGCGAGGCACCAAGGACGCGCACCATGAACGAGCCGACAGTCCAGATCGACCATGCCCAGCCGGTGCCGACGATTCCGAGCCCGATCGCGCGCAACTTGGGGTTGACTGCACCCGCCCGCCGAAGCGCGGTCTGCTGCTCCTCGACCAGGCTTCGCGGCGTGTCGGGAGCAAGCAGGGTCGCAATCACGGTCAGGGCCATGAACAGCGACATGATCGCATAAACCACCGGCCAGGACACGCGCTCGGACAGGACGAGCGCAAGCGCCCCGCCGATCAGCGCGGCGATGCGATAGCCGAATTGGTAAATGGAAGAGAGTATCTCGACCGGTGCGCGGTCATCGGCGACGTCGATCCGCCAGGCATCGATGACCACGTCCTGCGTCGCCGAAGCGAATGCGCCGATCACGGCAACAAGGGCGAACCAGCCAAGCTCGAGCTTCGGGTTCGACAACGACAGGCCAAGGAAGGTCGCAGTCAGCAGTATCTGGCATAGCAGCAGCCAGCTTCGCCGCCGCCCCAATCGCTCGAGCCCGGGAAGCCGGACCCGATCGACGAGCGGCGACCATAGAAACTTAAACGCGTAGGCAAGGCCGATCCACGACAGCACGCCGATCGTCGCCAGGTCGATCTCCCACTCGCCAAGCCATGCGTTCAGGGTCCCGATCAGCAGCGTGTAGGGCAGCCCCGCTGCGAAGCCGAACACCAGCATGATCGCGGTCTTGCGATTGCGCAGCGCAGTGCGCAGCAGGCGCAGCCCCTTGGGCGGCTCGCCCGTTGCACCGGTCGCAGTCGTTGCAGCACTTGCCATGGCCCGCCCTTGTTGCCGTTCGGACCCTTGCTTAGGCAGGCAGGCCGCGGCTGACCAGTACCGAGGTGCGTCAGCCCAAGCGGTCGAACAGCTCCAGCCCCTTGGGCGGCTTGATCGTCTCACCGGTCAGATGCCGATCGACTGCCTCCAGCGCCGCCTTGAGCTGGCGTCCGCTGTAGGGCTTGATCAGGCAGCCGACCGCAACCGTCGGCGCTTCGGGATAGGGTTGCCCGGTGGCGAACAAGGTCGGAATTCCCTTTGCCTTCGCCGCCCGGGCAAGGTCGATCCCGGTCTGCTGGCTGCGCAGCCGCACATCGCTGAGGATCAGGTCGACCTGCTCGCGTTCGAGGATCGCCACGGCATCCTCGAAGCTGTCGAGCGTCGCCACTACGACATAGCCGGCGTCCGCAAGCATCGTTTCATTCTCGAATGCGGTCAGCGGCTCATCCTCGACGACGAGGATACGCTTGACGGCGCGCTTGCGCTTCCCGAACAGCATCAGCTTCCCAACGGACGAACCAACAGTGCCCCCGCAACGAACGAACCCTGATCCAGTGCCGCGTGGGCGACGTGCCGCGCGCACTGCCATGGTCCGCCCCTCGCCGCCGCCAGGCGACAGCGGGCCACAGCGCATCGCCAAGCTGCTTGCTCGTGCCGGGATTGCGTCGCGGCGCGACATCGAGCGGATGATCGCCGACGGCCGTATCGCACTGAACGGCGAAACGCTGACGACCCCGGCGACCATCATCACCGATCTTGGCGGCGTGACGGTCGACGGCAAGCCGGTTCGGCCCGCCGCAGCGACGCGCCTGTTCCGCTTCTACAAGCCGGAAACGACGCTGACCGCCGCGCGCGATCCACGGGGTCGCCCGACGATCTACGACCGCCTGCCACCCGGCCTGCCCCGACTGATGCCGGTCGGGCGGCTCGACTTCATGACCGAAGGCCTGCTGCTGCTCACCAACGACGGCGGATTGAAGCGTCAACTCGAGCTGCCCAGCACCGGCGTGGTTCGCCATTACCGGGCCCGCGCGTTCGGCGACGTGACCCAGGCCCAGCTTGAGGACCTGGCCACCGGAGTGACGATCGAAGGCATCCGCTACGGCTCCATCAATGCCAATCTCGAACGCCGGACGGGGCGCAACTGCTGGATTGAGATGAGCCTGACCGAAGGGAAAAACCGCGAAGTTCGCCGGGTGCTCGCCTTTCTCGGGCTGCAGGTCTCCCGGCTGATCCGAACCGCCTACGGGCCGTTCGACCTGAACGGCCTCGAAGTCGCCGATGCGGACGAGGTCGATCGCAACGCGCTAGCGCAGTTCCGCGCGACGCTCGAGTGAGGATCGTCGCGGGCGCCTGGCGCGGCCGGCCGTTGGTCTCACCCCCGGGGCTCGCCACGCGGCCGACCGCCGGCCGGGTTCGCGAGGCGCTCTTCTCAATGCTGGCGAGCCGCCTTGGCTCGTTCGACGGGCTGCGTGTAGCCGACCTGTTCGCCGGCAGCGGGGCACTCGGGCTGGAAGCCTTGTCCCGCGGCGCCGCTTTCGCCTGTTTCGTGGAGAACAGCAGACCAGCTGCCGACGCACTCCGAACCAACGTCGAGGCGCTCGGCGCAGCCGAAAGGTCGCAGGTCCTGGTCGGCTCGGCGCTGGCGCTACCTAGGTCAATGCCATTCGATCTCATCTTCGCCGATCCGCCTTATGTGGCGAACTCAGGCACCGCGACTGTCGAGGCAGTCATGCGTGCGCACTGGCTTGCTCCAAGTGGCTGGCTGTCGGTCGAGACCAGGCGCGGCGAGCAGGTCGACCCTGGCCCGCTCGAGGTGGACGCGGAGCGCGACCTGGCGCGCGCTCGGATTACGCTCCTGCGGAGTCCCTAGCGCTCTTGGCGGCGGTGCGGATTTCCTCGACTTCCTTCGCCAGCCGCCGACCCACTGCCGCGAGCGCGGCCTTGGCCGCAGCACGCACCGCGGAGGACGAGCCACGGTCGGGATCGCCGCGACCACGGAAGCGGGACTCGGCGATCACCGCAAGTGCAGCCGTCGCCGCAACCGTCAGAAGGTCGGCCATCAGCGGGCTTTCGATCAGCTTCATCAGCGCGTCAGTCGCTGAAAACTGATTCTCCTGAGCGCCCTCAGATGTCCGTCGGGTACGCTCCTGCGAGCCCGAGGACTGAGCGCGAGTGGGCCTGGCGACCGCCTTGGACTTGGCTGACCTGGGCTTTGCCGCGGCATTCTTGCCGGTGCCTCCGCCAGACTTCGTCGGTGCTGCTTTCTTAGCCATGAGCTTCCTTTTCCGCTGTCCCGACGCACAACCGCCGGCAGCGCCAAGCGATCCAATGCGTGTCCATGGGCTCACCCTATTCGGTAAAATGACGCGACGCGGTCAAGCGCGAGCGATAGCACCAACTTGCCCGCGCGCGTCGGCCAGCCGAGCGCCCCTTCAGCCTCGCGCATGCCCTCGCCGGCGCAGACCACCCGCCACAATATGTCGGACAGCCCCGGACCGGCTGCGCTAAGCGCCGCGTCGAACCGGCGCCGCGCATCGATTTGGCTGCTGCTGAGGTCGACTCCTGCGCTGGCTCCGCCGCGACCGCCCGAAACGGGCGCGGCGTTCCAACCCATGGTGATCCGCGGCGCAAGTTGCGCGCGCTCCCAGTCGTACCGAAGCCGCTCGCCCGCATCGAACTGGGCCTGGCTCACATGACCACGCGCAAGCAGCCAGGCGAGGGGCGACTCGGCGAGATTCACGGTTACGGACCGCCTGGTTCGACCGGGAACTCCGGCGGGCACCGCGTCCTGCCCAAGTTCGAGGATCGCGCGCTCTGCAAGCATCCTTCCTCGGACAGGACCACTTTCGTGCGTCGCGCTAGCGCGTTGCTCGATCCGCTGCTTTTTGACTTCAGGCGTTCTTGCCACCGTGTCTCTCCCCATGAACTCGCGATTCGCCGGGCTTGCCACATCGGCAAATCTGTAGGACAGTTAAAAACCGTTCTGGTTAGCTGATCGATGGAGACAAGCATGATCACCCGCATTCGCGAAGTCCGCCGTGCACGGGGCATGACCCTCGATGACGTCGCCCGTGCTTGCCGCCCACCGACGACCCCGCAGACGATCGGTCGCCTGGAAACCGGCACGCGTACCGTCTCGCTGGGCTGGCTCAACCGGATCGCCGCTGCACTCGGAGCCGAGACCTCCGACTTGGTCGAGCAGGGGGAGCGCTCGGACCTCGCCGTCGCGGCGGTGCTTGGGACGAACGGCGCAGCGGCGCCCAGGCACAAGTCGATTGCAGTGCCGCCCAAGCCCAGCGCGGGCCAGGTCGCCGTGACCGTTTCGGCGAGCGTTGGCGATTATCGGTCAGGGGATGAGATCTGGTGCGAGATGATCGAACCTGGGCAGTTCGGACGCGCGCTCAACCGCGACGTGCTTGTCCCCAGACCCGCAGGCCGCTTCCTGTTCGGCCGGCTGATTGGCCGCGACGAGAACAAGCTCCATTTGCTCCCGCCCGGCGCCGGCGCGCGGCAGGCCGTAGTCACCGATCCGCCGTGGGTCGCAATGGCGATCCGCCTCATCCGGAGCCTTTGAAAGCCATCGGGGTTGTGCTTGCCTGACGATCCCGGAGCCGCAAATGATCTTCCTCTTTTCGAACCGGCTTGGCTGCCTGAAGTCGCTGCTGATCACCGTTATAGGCTCGCTGGTGCTGCTCTTCGTGTTCGGCTTTCTTCGCTTCTGATTAATGATATTTCATCGAGACGATCAGCAAGGTCGGCCGGATGCTCGCGTTCGCCAGCCCACGGGATCGAGATGATGGGCTCGAACGCGTTTCGCGCTTACGCCAGGCAATCGCGCATTGAGAAAATCAAGAAAGGCCCTAGTTGCGTCGCAGCGGGCGCTTAGCTCAGTTGGTAGAGCATCTCGTTTACACCGAGAGGGTCGGCGGTTCGAGCCCGTCAGCGCCCACCACCCCGCTACACACGCGGCGATCCATGGGAACGCGCGCTCCCGAAGGGCCCCAAACTTGCCAGCCCACCGCTCCCGCTCACATCGATACGGGCTTGCCGGCTTCGGCGAAATAGGCCCGCAGCGCCTGGCTAGCCGTGGGTGACAGTTCCACGAACACCCGGCGGCCGTCATGCGGATCGGCCCGGCGCATGAAAATGCCCTCGTCCGTCATTGTCTTGAGCCAGCGGAGCGCCGTCGTTGCGGGCACCGCTGCGGCAATGCACAGGCTCGATACCGGCACACGCAGTTGCGCGATTTCAGCCTGGAGCAGGTCGAGCAGCATGTCCCAGGCCGGGTCGGCGAACAGCTCCTCGGAGAAGAACCGTGCACGCAAGCGGCGCGCGCGAATGACACTTCGCACCATGTCGGCCGACACTTGGGGCGCCTCGCCCGACGGCGGCGGCTGAAGATCGGGCATGCGCCCGATCGGCTGTGGACCGGTCGACAGCCGCGCAAGTGTCGAGGCGATCCGACTCACTTCCTCGCTAAGCTGACGAAGCCGGATTGCGTTCTTGTCGGAAGCGATGTCAGACAGATGATCGCCTCTGCCGGCGCCTGCAATTGCCAGTGCAAGCGCCGCTGTCCGCTGCGCGTCGTCGGCGTCGATCAGCAGGGCGATGTTGCTGTCGTTCAGCCTCGCTGTGAGCGGGTCGAGGAGTCTTGCAGGCGCTGCGACGATCGCCGGGTAACGCTGGTCGCGTGCGTCGTGCTGGACCTGGTCGAGCAGCCGATCCATGGCGGCGCCGCCGTCCTCATTAAGTTCGACCCACAGGACCGACGCGGCAGCCTGCAGGCTGATCCGCTCGGGCGCCTGTTCGAGTCGGACTCTACCCGCGATCCGCAGGCCGCTGGCTTCGATCGTGCGGACGGCCCTGGCGAGCGCTGCATCGCTGTCTCCCGCAACCAGCACCGGATGGCGATCAAAGGAGTAACCTGCGTCACCGTAGGAGGGGCCACGTTGGGCCTCGGTCAAATACGCGTTCATCTGAGGGACGTCCTCTCCGCAATGGGTTAGACCAAGCAGCGATGTTGTTAACCCGCATGGCAATTATATACTTTACTTAGCAGCCTGTTTCGACCATAAGGATCGGACAGGGAGCGAATGACCGTGGACATCAACATCACCGACCCGATCTTCCACAACGAAGAGAAGGCTTTGGCCCATCTGGAAGCCTCGCGTTGGGGTGGCGAGCCGACTTGCCCTCACTGTGGTTCGGTTCGCGTCCGTCGCATGGCTGGCAAAACCCAGGCCGGGATGTTCCTCTGCAACGATTGCCGCGACAAGTTCACCGTCCGCACTGGTTCGGTGATGGAGCGCAGCCACGTTCCGCTGCACAAGTGGTTGCTCGCCACGCACCTGATGGCTGCTTCCAAGAAGGGCATGAGCGCCAAGCAGATGGAGCGTATGCTTGGCGTCACCTACAAGACGGCATGGTTCCTGTGCCACCGCATCCGTGAAGCGATGAAGCAGGACGGTGGACCTCTTGGTGGTCCCGGCAAGGTCGTTGAGGTCGATGAAACCTATGTCGGTGGCAAGGCTCACAACCGCGCGTTCCGTAAGCCTGCCGACAAGAAGGCAGTCGTTTCCCTAATCGAGCGTGGCGGTAAGGCTCGCAGCTTCCACGTTGGCTACGTCAATGCGAACAACCTTCGCCCGCTGATCGTCACCAACGTCGATCGCGGCTCGCAGCTTATGACCGACAGCCATCAGGTCTACACCAAGGTAGGCCGCGAGTTCGCTTCGCATGATGCGGTA
>JASLBJ010000151.1 GCA_030146725.1 Sphingomicrobium sp.
TACAAGGTGCACCGTCCGTCCGGTCCGATCCGTCCGCGCCCGGTGCCGCCATCAGGCCGGGTGCAGCGGATGAGGTCCGGCGGCGTGCGGTAAATCGGCACCGCTCCAGGCACGGGCACGCGCGACCCGCCAATCTCGGGCTCGTAATAGCCGGTCGCGAACGCCTCGCCGGTGCCGACTCGCACCCAGTCGAAGCGGTGATAGAAGAAGCCTGCTGCATTCTCGGGCGCAAGCGTCGCGGCTTCCGCACACACGCGGCGCCAGTCGCTCGGGATTGTCAGTCGCGAGCGGTCCGGACGGGTGACTGCTGACGAGCAGCTGATTCGGAACGTCTCCAGCGCACGCCATGCATCGGCAGCGGGCAAGATCTTTGGCGCGCCCACCGTGAACCCGGCAGCCCGCGCATCCGGCGGCGTCGGTCCAACGGGTACGGGTACCGGCGCCCGCGCGACCGGCCAGGGCGCGGGACCAGACTGGGGCGCGGGACCAGGCTGGGGCGCGGGACCAGGCTGGGGCGCGGGCGCAGGCTGGGGAAGCGGCTGCGGAGCCGGCGCAACGACGACGCGCGGCCCCTCGAGCGGGGGCGTCGGCCCGCTCGCGCAAGCGGCGACGAGGCTCAGGGAAGCGAGCGAAAGCGCCCTTGCGAACAGCCTCACTCGTCCTCGTCGGTCTCGATCAGCAGCCAGTTCGGATCGTTCGACGCGATGTCGCGGCGGAACGTCCACAAGTCGCGCGTCTGCACCGCGTCGCTAAGCGATCCGGCGACGACCTCGCCGTCCTTGTTGCGGGTGACCGCTGCGATGTCCGCCTCGAACCGCACCGTGACCACCGCAATCGAACGATCGAGCTGCGCGTCGGAAATCAAGGCCTGCTCGACCGCGACCAAGCGGTTGTCGACCGTCAGTTCGTCCCTGGCGCGCTGCTCGACCGCGCTTGCGAACGTCTCGAACACATGGTCGTCGACATGGCCGCGCATTCCCTCGAGTTCGCCCTTCCAGAACGATTCGAGGATCATTCGATACGCCGCCTTGCTGCCCTCGAGAAAGCGCCCGACATCGAAGTTCGGATCGGCTGCAAGCAGCGCGCGAACGCCTGGCCCGGCCGTCGGCAAGTACGCCATCTCGCCGCTGTCGACCGCTGCACCCGGGCTCGGCACGGTCTGCGTGGTGCGCTGCTCGACCCGCGCATCGGGATCGGCGGCCTTGAGGATCGGCTGCTGCTGCTCGTGCCCGGTCCGCTCGCCAAGCACGCTGTAAAGGCGCAGGCCGACGAACAGTGCCACGAGGGCGAGGATGACGATGACCATCAAGGCTTGCGTTTCCGATCCTGTCTAAGACAGCAGCAACATAATACGCCGCCGTGCCATATTCAAAGTCTGCGCCCGTATTCGATGTTCGTGCAAGCCCGGAAGGCGGCATTGCACCCCATTTGAGCGGCTGCTAGTCGCATGCCGCAACGCGACAGGCTCGGTTCCGGGTCCGCGATCCGCCGACGAATATCAAGGGAATAGTACGATCATGGCCCAGCAGGACCCGACCCTCGCCAACGGCTCCGATCTGCCCGGCGACGAGCCGCAGATTGCCACAATCGCCCAATATATCAAGGATCTGTCGGTCGAAAGTCCGAACGCGCCGCAGGTATTCCAGTGGCAGGTGCAGCCCCAGCTCGAGGTCCAGTTCAACATCAACGTCGACAAGATCGCCGACGAAGTGCACGAAGTCGTGCTCAAGATCGACGTCTCGGCCAAGTCCGACCAGGGCGTCCACTTCCTCGTCGACCTCAGCTACGGCGGCCTCTACGGGCTGCGCAACATTCCCGAGGAGGCGCTTCCGCCTTTCCTCCTCGCCGAAGCCCCGCGGCTGCTGTTCCCGTTCGTTCGCCAGATCATCGCCGACGCGACCCAGCAGACCGGCTTCCCACCGCTGCTGCTCGACCCGATTGATTTCGGCGCCGCCTACATGGCGCAGGCCCAGGCCAATCCCGACGTGTTCGGCGGCGGTGCAGGCGGCGACGCGCTTCCCCCGGGTGAGCCAAGCGTCCAGTAACGCCCGCCTAGGGGCGATACACAAGTGAACCTTCTTAAAGCAGGCGGGACCATCGGCGGCCTGACGATGGTCAGCCGAGTGTTCGGTTTCATACGCGAGATGATCGTCGCGCGCGTCCTCGGCGCAAGCGCCGCTGCGGACGTGTTCACCCTGGCGTTCCTGATCCCCAACCTGTTCCGCCGGCTGTTCGGCGAAGGCGCCTTCTCGTCGGGTTTCGTGCCGTTGTTCAGCCAGCGGCTCAACGAGGACGAGGACGGCGGCGCCGCGCGGCAGTTCGCCGAGGAAGTGCTTGCGGTGTTCCTTCCGATCCTGCTCGCCGTGACCGCGGTGTTCGTGATCGCAATGCCGTTCTTCATCGGGCTGATCGTCCCCGACGATTGGGGCCAGAGCGCGGACAAGACCGCATTCGCGATTACGGTCACGCGCATCACCATGCCTTATCTGGTATTCATCTGCCTGGTGTCGCTGGTCTCCGGAGTGCTCAATTCGGTCGGCAAGTTCTCGGCCGCCGCCTTTGCCCCCGCTCTCCTCAACATCACCATCGTCATCGCCATGCTGCTGGTGCCTCAGGGCGGAACAGTAACGGTCCGTGCGATGGCCTGGGGCGTCGTCGCGGGCGGAGTCGCGCAACTTGCGCTGACCTGGGCAGCAATGGTCCGCGCCGGCGTTCCGCTTCGCTTCCGCCGCCCACGCATCACCCCGGGCGTACGCCAATTGTTCACGCTCGTCCTGCCGGCAACGCTCGCCGGCGGCACCTATTACATCAGCCAGTTCTTCTACGCATACTTCGCCACCCGCCTGCCCGACGGCTCGCTGCTGATCCTCGGCCAGGCCGACCGCCTCAACCAGTTGCCGCTGGCGATCATCGGCTCGGCACTCGGCGTCGCGATCCTCCCCGCGCTCAGCCGCGCGATCGGCCGCGACGACGAGAGCACCGCACTCAACGTCCAGGCGCAGGCGATCGAGCTCGCGATGCTGCTGACGATCCCGGCAACCATTGCGCTCGCCGTCGCCGCCGAGCCGATCGCCGGCGCTTTGTTCGAAGGCGGCCGCTTCACCGCCGCCGACGCCTCGGTCACCGGCGCGGTCCTCGCGACCCTCGTCCTCGGCTTGCCCGCCTACGTGCTCATCAAGATCCTCTCGCCCGGCTTCTACGCCCGCCGCGACGTCCGTACGCCGGTGATAGTCGCCGTCACCACGCTGGTCGGCGGCGTGCTCGCCAACTTCATCCTCGTGCCCCGCCTCGGCATCGTCGCGCTCCCGCTGAGCACGGCTGCAGCGGCCTGGGTCAACGCGCTCACCCTCGCCGTCCTGCTCCACCGCCGCGGCCATTTCCGCACCCCCGGCTGGCTCGCTTCGCGCCTTGTCCGCCAGCTGCTTGCCGGAGCCGCGATGGGATTCGCCTTGTGGCTCGTCCGGATGGCGCTCGACGACCGCTTCGTCGGCTCGGCCGGCGACCGGCTGATCGGGGTCGCCGCGCTCGTCGGCACCGGCGGCCAGCTTGAGGCCGACCTCTTCGCTGATGACGGCGCCACCGGTCAGGATGGCGATGTCCTCCAGCATGGCCTTGCGGCGGTCACCGAAGCCCGGGGCCTTGACGGCGACGGACTTGAAGGTGCCACGGACCTTGTTGACGACCAGGGTGGCCAGGGCCTCGCCCTCGACGTCCTCGGCGATGATCACGAGGGGCTTGCCGCCCTGCATGACCTTCTCCAGGACCGGGAGCAGGTCCTTCACCGCGGAGATCTTGCTGTTCGCGATGAGGATGTAGGGGTCGTCGAAGACGGCCTCCATGCGCTCGGCGTCGGTCATGAAGTACGCCGAGATGAAGCCCTTGTCGAAGCGCATACCCTCGGTGAGCTCGAGCTCGAGCCCGAAGGTGTTGCTCTCCTCGACGGTGATGACGCCTTCCTTGCCGACCTTGTCCATGGCCTTGGCGATGATCTCGCCGACCGTGGAGTCACCGGCGGAGATGGAGGCGGTGGAGGCGATCTGCTCCTTGGTCTCCACGTCCTTCGCGAGCTTGCTCAGCTCCTCGGAGACGCTGGCGACAGCGGCCTCGATGCCCCGCTTGAGGGCCATCGGGTTCGCGCCGGCCGCGACGTTGCGCAGGCCCTCACGGACCAGGGCCTGGGCCAGGACGGTCGCCGTCGTCGTGCCGTCACCGGCGACGTCGTCGGTCTTCTTGGCGACCTCCTTGACCAGCTCGGCGCCGATCTTCTCGTACGGGTCCTCCAGCTCGATCTCCTTGGCGATGGATACACCATCGTTGGTGATCGTGGGGGCGCCCCACTTCTTCTCGAGAACCACGTTGCGACCCTTGGGGCCGAGCGTCACCTTGACGGCGTCGGCGAGCTGGTTCATGCCACTCTCGAGGCCGCGACGAGCTTCCTCGTCAAATGCGATGATCTTGGCCATACGGCTTTGTCCTCCTGGACATTCGCGGCGCCGGGCCGGTCCGGCCCCGCATTCCGCACGTTGAGAACCATGCGGACGTCACCACCTGGCGATGTGACGTCCTCAGGCCGAGCCGGATAGCCCGCGACGACCGGCTCCGTGCCGGGGCGCCGATGGCGGCGCCCGACCGGAACCCCACCGTCCCGACCTGCTTGGCACTCACATGGCGCGAGTGCCAATCACTTGTTTAGCACTCTGCGGGGGCGAGTGCAAGGAGACCGCCCTAGTCGGGGGACTATGACTCCAGTGATCTTCAACCGTCCGCCGAGCGCTCCCCGGTCGGATGTCGGCGATCGGCTTGCCGCCGGTGGCCCGGACGGGTAGGCAGGGCAGCATGGCGACCCTCATGGCCGGCAGCCGCAGCCCGATCCGGCCCCCAGCGGAGACCCGGGGAACCGTGCCCGTGCACCGGGTCACCCCCGCCGACGCCGCGCGGATGCGGGCGCTGCGGCTGGAGATGCTCGCCGACAGCCCGCTGGCCTTCCTGGAGACGGTGGCCCAGGCGGCGGCCCGGCCGCACGAGGACTACCGGCGCCGGATCGTCCAGGCCTCGACCGGGCGGGCGCTGGCCCAGTTCGTCGCCGACCCGGGCGGCCGGCTGATCGGGCACGCGGGCGGGACGGTGATGCCGGAGGACCCGGGCGTCACGATCGTCTTCGCGGTCTACATCACCCCGGCGCACCGGGGCACCGGCGTGCTGGCCGATCTGGTCGAGGCGGTCGCGCACTGGTCGCGGGAGACCGGCCGGCCGGAGCTGATGCTGGAGGTGGTGGTGGGCAACGACCGGGCCGTCCGGGCGTACGAGCGGCTCGGTTTCACCGACACCGGCGTCCGCGTGCCGCATCCGGTGATCCCGGCCCTGACCGAGCTGCAGATGCGCCGGGCGGCCTGATGACCCGCCGGCACCTGGCGCGCACGATCCTGACCGCGCTGAACGGCACCACGGGCGCCGGGCTGCTGATCGCGCTGGCCACCGGCGCCCGGATCCGGCGCGGGCCGCACGGCGTCCTGATCGCCGAGGGGTACCGCCTGCGGGTCCCGCCGGCGACCTGCTTCACCGTCGGATCGGTGATCATCACGCGGCGCACCGCGGACTGGCTGCTCGCCCCCGAGCGCCACCGCCTGTTCCATCACGAGAGCCGCCACGCCGCGCAGTACGCGGCGCTCGGCCCGCTGTTCTGGCCGGCCTACTGGCTGTCCTGCGGCTGGTCGTACGCGCTGACCGGCTCCTACGGCGCCCGTAACGCCTTCGAGCGGCACGCCGGGCTGGCCACCGGCGGTTACCGCGAGCTGCCGCTGCGGCCGTGGGCGGCGCGGTTCAGACGGTCTGCTGCCACTGCATCCACCGATCCACCGGCCGGAAGCCCATCGCCACGTTGATGGCCAGCATGTGCTCGTTCGACGACGCGTTGAACGTGTCGATCGCCCGCAGTCCGGGCCGGTGCTCCCGGGCGTGCCGCAGGTTCTCCAGCTTCACGATCGTGCCGAGCCGGTGCCCGCGGTGCGGCGGATCGACCAGGGTGATGTCCTGCCACAGATGGTCGTGGATCTCCGGCAGGCCGCTCAGGATGGTGAACGCCACCAGGCGCCCGGTCGTGACGTGCGCCACGCCGCCGTAGAAGCGCTGCATGCCCAGCCTGCTCCGGCGCTCCTCGGCCTGCCGGATCCGGTCGGCGTCCACCTGCTCGGGCTCCCAGTCCAGCTCGCCCATCGGGGCGTCGGCGAGCAGCCGGCCGTCCAGATAGGCCACGTCGTCGATCCACTCCGCCGGCGGTACGCCCTGCCAGCGCACGAACCGGTAGCCGCCGGCGTGGGCCCACGCCTCGGCCAGCAACGCGTCCAGCCGCGGCCGGTCGACGGCCGCCACGTCCAGCCGGCTGCGAGTCTCGGCCAGCGCCGCGGTGGCGCCCATGGCCGCGGCGAAGGCGTCGCTCTCGCCGGTGCTCTGCACGGTCTCCCCGGTCAGCCGTTTGCGTCCGATCCGGTGCATCCGATCGACCGCCCAGGCGTGCAGCGCGCGGCCGACGCCGCGCCGGCGGTGCGCCGGGTCGACGAAGACCTCGATGGTCGCGTTGTCCCGGTTGTCCAGCTCCGGGGTGGTGAGGACGGCGCAGCCGGCCGGCGTCCCGTCGAGGAGGGCCAGCACCCGCGCGAAGCCGCAGTGCGGGTACGGATGGCGCAGGCCGGCCAGGTAGGTGTCCCACGGGGTGCAGGGCAGGTCCGGAGTTCGCGCCCGGGTCGCCGCACAGGTGATCGCCCAGGCCTGCCGGGCCGCCGCCTCGTCGCTGTCGCCGAACGGCACCACATCGATCCGCGCCACATCGATCCGCATGGCCACGAGGGTGCTCGCACAGCCCGTCCGCCGCGACCGAATAAAGGTGGGGGAAGTTGGTCGGGAGGACGCGCGCACAGCGCCTCCGGCACTGGGTCGTTGGGCCCCTGGAGATTGTCGCCAAGCTCGAAGGTGGGGCCACGTACGGCGTCGCGTCCTCCCGCGTAGAGCATCCTGCCGACGTTGCGGGAGGT
>JASLBJ010000232.1 GCA_030146725.1 Sphingomicrobium sp.
TCCGCCGGACGGATCTCGCCCGACGGCAAGTGGCTGAGCTGGATCGCGCCGCGCGACGGCGTGCTCAACATCTGGGTTGCGCCGGCCGCCGACCCGAGCGCCGCCAAGGCCGTCACGGCCGAGAAGAAGCGGCCCATCCGCCAATATTTCTGGGCGCCCGACAGCCGCTCGGTGCTCTATGTCAACGACAAGGGCGGCGACGAGAATTTCCTACTCTACGGAGTCGATGTCGCGAGCGGCAAGGAGCGCCTGCTCACCCCGTTCGAGAAGACTCGCGTGAACATTCTTGGCGTGTCGCCGCTGGTCCCTGACCGCATCCTGATCGAGGTCAACAACCGCGACCCCAAGTGGCACGACGTCCACAGCCTCGACCTCGCCTCAGGCAAGCTGTCTCCGGTGCTGATCAACAGAGGCGAGTATGCCGGCTTCCTCGCTGACCAGAAGCTCGTCGTGCGCGGCGCGCTCAAGAGCCGCGCCGACGGCGGCAACGACTATTTCCGCGTGGTCGACAACAAGGTCGATGCCAAGCCGTCCGAGGAGATCGGGCTCGACGACAGCCTGACCACTCAGCCGGCCGGCTTCACCAGCGACGGAAGCACGCTTTACTGGATCGATAGCCGTGGCCGCGACACGGCCGCGCTCATCGCCCAGAATGTTGCGACCGGTGCCCGCACCACCGTCGCGCAGAGCCCGCGCGCTGACATCGGCGCCGCCCTCGCCAACCCGCGCACCGGCGTGGTCGAGGCCTATGGCGTCAATTACCTGAAGTCCGAGTGGGTGCCGATCGGCGACTCGGTCCGTGCCGATCTCGCCTTCCTCGACGAGCAGCTCGAGGGCGAGATCCAGGTCACCTCGCGGACGCTTGCCGACGACAAATGGACGGTCGCGGTCAACCGCTCGAACCTGGCCCCGAGCACCTGGCTCTACGACCGCCCGGCCAAGCGGCTCACCAAGATGTTCGACACCCGGCCCGATCTTGCCGGCCAGCCGCTTGCACCGATGCACCCGATTGAGATCAAGTCGCGCGACGGCATGAGCCTCGTTTCCTATCTGACGCTTCCGACCGGCAGCGATCCCGACGGCAACGGCCGCCCGAGCGCCGCCCTGCCGATGGTCCTGCTGGTCCACGGCGGCCCGTGGGCGCGCGATTCCTACGGCTTCAACAGCTATCACCAATGGCTCGCCAATCGCGGCTATGCGGTGCTGTCGACCAACTTCCGCGCGTCGACCGGCTTCGGCAAGAAATTCCTCGCGGCCGGTAACCTGCAATGGGGTCGCACGATGCATGACGACCTGCTCGACGCGGTCGACTGGGCGGTCGCGCAAGGGATCGCCGCGCCCGACAAGGTCGCGATCATGGGCGGCAGCTACGGCGGCTATGCAACGCTTGCGGGGATGGCGTTCACGCCCGATCGCTTCGCCTGCGGGGTCAGCATCGTCGGTCCGTCGAACCTCAAGACCCTGCTCGACACCATCCCGCCCTACTGGGAGGCCGGCCGGGTCCAGTTCTACAAGCGCATGGGCGACCCCAATACGCCCGAGGGCCTCGAGCTGCTGCGCAAGGCGTCGCCGCTCTATGCCGCAGGGGCGATCAAGCGTCCGCTGCTGATCGGCCAGGGCGCCAACGACCCACGCGTCAACAAGGCCGAAAGCGAGCAGATCGTAGACGCGATGAGGGCCAAGTCGATCCCGGTGACCTACGTCGTCTTCCCCGACGAGGGCCACGGCTTCGCCCGCCCGGTCAACAACATCGCGTTCAACGCGATCACCGAGAACTTCCTCGGCAAATGCCTTGGCGGCGCCGCCGAGCCGATCGGCGACACGGTCGGCAAGTCGACCGCCGAAGTCCCCCACGGAGCCGAGTTCGCCGAAGGGCTCGCCGCTGCGCTCAAGCGCTGATGTGGCCGGGGAGGGGGCAGGCCCTCTCCCTTTGGCTCCCGCCCACTGCTGCACCCTCGCAAGAGAGAATTAACCTCATCCGGTCATAGCCGAACGATGCAGGCTGCACCTCATCGTCTGCCGGCGCCGGCCCGGCCCCGGCGAACCGCTCATCCGAGGCCCATGCCTACCGGCCTGGCGGAGGATTCTGCCTTGCTCAGCGCCCTCCCAATCGCCGCGGCGATCGTCGCCAGGACCGAACTCGGCCCTCAGCTCCTCTCGCACAACGCCAAGTTTCGCGACGCCATCGAGCATTCTCCCTGCGCGGCGCTTGCACTCGACGACGAGGCCTGTCTCGCACCCGGACCAGTCGCCGAGCTGCTGGCTGCCTTCCTCGACGGGACCGACACAGTAGGCGAGCTCGACTTTGCCGGCGGACAGGGCCTTGCCGCGCGACATCTCCGGATCAAGCTCGCGCCCCTCCCACGCACCGGACAGGCGCAGCCGCGCTGCCTGCTGTCGCTCGTCGACCGGACGATTGAGGTCGCGGGCGAGCGCGCGCTCCGCACAGAGATGCTGCGCGACAGCCTCACCGGCCTGCCCAACCGCCTGGCCTTCAGCGAAGCGCTCGAACGCGCGAGCCAGACGCTCGCGGGCAGCGCGGAACGGGCGGTTCTGGTAGTCGACATGCTGCGCTTCAGCCGCATCAACGAAAGCATCGGAAGCCTTGCCGCCGACGAGTTGCTGATCACCTTCGCGCGCCGGCTGATCCACGCGCTCAGCGGCGGCGACGTGCTTGCGCGCACCGGCGGCAATGAGTTCGGCGTGCTCGTCTCGCTGCGCGACGGGCTGGAGGACGCACTGACCGCGGCCACCCGCATCGAGCAGGTGATGACGGCTCCGTTCAAGCTGTCGGACCTCGAGATCCGGGTCGAATGCGCGATCGGGATTGCGTTGATGCACGGCCGCGAGGATTCGGAGGCGCTGTTCCGCAACGCCCAGTTCGCGGTCAAGCAGGCCAAGCAGGCGGGCAAGCCCCAGGTCTACGAGCCGAACGAGGCAAAAGCCGCGCGCCGCCGCTTCTCGATCGAAACCGACCTTCGGCGAGCCCTCGACCGCGACCAGCTCAAGCTGTGCTACCAGCCGCTCATCGACCTTCAGTCCGGCGAGGTCTCTGGCTTCGAAGCGCTCGCCCGCTGGCACCACCCCGACCGCGGCGAGATCAGCCCGACCGAGTTCATCCC
>JASLBJ010000278.1 GCA_030146725.1 Sphingomicrobium sp.
CCGATGTCGCCAGCGCAAGCGCCACGATCAACGCCGCGGCGCTCCCCGCAAGCAGCAACGGACCGCGACCGAGCCGCCGGGCGCCCGCGAACTCCTCGCGAAACAGGCTCGCGACCGGAAGCTCGCGCGCCCGCGCAAGCGGTGGAACGACGAACAGGAACGCCATCAGCAAGCCATAAGCGGCGGCGCTCAGCAGCGGCACGGGATAGAAGGCCAACCCGGGCCGAACCGGCAGCAGGTCGGCTGCAAGCGCGATGCCAATCAGCGGCAACAGCGCTCCGACAATTAGCCCGGCAAGCACGCCAAGCACCGCCACCAGCCCGATCTGCAGGAAATAGATCCGCGCAATGTCCGCCGATCCCGCGCCAAGCATCTTGAGCGTCGCGATCCCGTCGCGCTTGCGCCGCAGGTACGACGCAACGCCGTTGCTCACGCCGATCCCGGCGATGACCAGCGCAGCCAGCCCGATCAGCCCGAGAAACTGCCCCATGCGGTCGAAAAAGCGGCTTGCCCCGGGCGCAGCATTGGCACTGCTGCGATACTCCCACCCGGACTCGGGAAAGCGCGCCTTGAGCCCGTCGACGACCGCCTCGGGATCGGCCGACCCGGGCAGCCGAAGCCGGTACTTGGCCGAATACAGGCTGCCCGGCTGGACCAGCCCGGTGCGCTCCATTCCGGCAAGCGAGACGATTCCCACCGGCCCCAGCGTAAAGCCCTCGCCGACGCGGTCGGGCTCCTCGCCGATGATCCCGGCGACCCGGAAATCGGCCTCGCCGAAGCGCACCACGCCGCCCCGCCGAAGGCCCAGCCGGTTCGCGAGCTCGGGCGCAATCAGGATCTCGCCGGCAGCCGGCGCGCGGGCAGGGCGCCCGTCGACCCGCAGCGTGCCGTACAGCGGATAGACGCCATCGACCGCCTTCAATTCGCTCAGCACCGCGGCCGAGCCGGCCGCCCCGCGCGCCATCGCCCGCAGCCGGATCGTCTCGCTGACAGTGCCCAGCGAGCGCAACGCCGCAAGCTCCTGTGGAGCCGCCTCCCGCTGGCTCATCTCGACCTGCACGTCGCCGCCAAGCAGCAACTGCCCGCGGCCGGTAATCTCGCCGGTGATCGCCGACGTCAGGCTGCCGATCGTCGCCAGCGTCGCAACGCCCAGGAAGATGCACAGGAACAGCAGCCGAAGCCCGCGCAACGACCGGTTGAGATCGCGCCGGGCGACATCCCAGGCGAACCCCCATGCGCTACCCGCGCCGCCCGTTTTGCTCACGCCGCCCGATCCGAAACCACGCGGCCGTCCTTCATTTCGAGCACGCGTCCGCAGCGCGCGGCAAGCTCTCGGTCATGGGTAATGATGATCAAAGTCGCGCCCGCCGCCGCCTGGCGCTCGAACAGCAGGTCGATGATCGCCGCGCCCGTTTCCCCGTCGAGATTACCGGTCGGCTCGTCGGCAAACACGATCGCGGGCCCCGGAGCGACTGCGCGGGCGATCGCCACCCTTTGCTGCTCGCCGCCCGACAGCTGCGCCGGATAATGGCCGAGCCGGTGGCCGAGCCCGACCGCCTCGAGTTCGGCCCGAGCCCGGCCGAACGGATCGGACAAGCCGGCAAGCTCGAGCGGAACCGCGACATTTTCGAGCGCGCTCATCGTCGGCAGCAGATGAAAGCTCTGCAGCACGATCCCGATCCGCCCCCGCCGCGCACGCGCCAGCGAATCCTCGTCAAGCGATCCAAAAGCGGTCCCCGCAACCGTCACTTCGCCGCCGCTGACCTGCTCGAGCCCCGACAGCACCGCCATCAGCGACGACTTGCCCGATCCCGACGGGCCGAGGATGGCGACGCTCTCGCCGCGCCCGATCGCCAGGTCGATCCCGCGCAGCACGTCGGTCCGCGCCTCGCCGTCCCCAAGTCGCAGGGTGACATCGCGCGCATCGATCACAATATCGGAGGTACCGCGCATTCTTGGAATTTCCCCCGACATGAACAAGCTTGGATATGTGGCCCTGATGATGACCGTTCAATTGGCAGCCGGTTGCTCGAACGACACTGCAACCTCGGCAGGCGAGGCTGCAGCTTCGACCAATGGGCAGGCAGTTGCCCAACAGCCCCAAAGCCCCCAGCAACCCCAGCAGCCCCAACAGCCGGTCGCCAGCGAACGGCTGGTACTTGCGTTCGGCGACAGCCTCTATGCGGGCTATGGTCTACGGCAGAACGAAGCGTTCCCGTCCGTCCTCCAGCGCGAACTCGCCGCGCAAGGCGTGCCCGCGAAGATCGTCAACGCCGGCGTCTCCGGCGACACCACGGCGGGCGGCCTCAGGCGGCTCGCCTTCACCCTCGACGGCCTTGCGCGGAAACCCGACCTCGCGCTGGTCGGCCTCGGCGCCAATGACGTGCTACGCGGAGTCGATCCGGCCGAGACCCGCCGCAACCTCACCGGCATCCTCGACGAACTGAAGCGCCGCGGCATCCCGGTGATGATCACCGGCATGATGGCCCCGCGCAACATGGGCAATGCCTACACGCAGCCCTTCGAGGCGATCTATGGCGACCTCGCCAAAAGCTACGACGCCGAGCTCGACCCGTTCTTCCTCGAAGGCGTGATCACCAACCGCAGCCTGCTGCTCGCCGACGGCCTCCACCCCAACGCCGAAGGCATCCGCCGAATCGCCGTCCGCCTCGCCCCCCAGGTCGCGGCAAAGCTCAAGCAGGATGTCTGAAGTCTGATGCGGTAAGACGGCACCAGCCTGCACGTCTTTGTAGGGGAAAAGACGGCACCGGCCCGCACCCCCACCCGGCCACCCATCCAGTATGATCCTGTGGGTGGCCGGGTGGGGGCGCGGGCCGGTGCCGGCTCTTGTCTCGACAAAATACAACTCTAGCCGACACTCTCCTCGACCCAGTCCGCGTAATTCCCG
>JASLBJ010000291.1 GCA_030146725.1 Sphingomicrobium sp.
ACCGGCCCGGCGAACGGCACGAACTCGAGCAGTCCGGCAATGAGCCCGAGCACCAGCGCCGAGGGAACGCCGAGCATCCATAGCCCGAAGCCGGTCAGCGTTCCGACCACGACCATCGCAATGAGCTGGCCCTTGAGCCACAGCCGCAGCGCCACTTCGCTGTCATCCATCGCATCCGACACGAGTTCACGCTTCCGCTCGGGCACCAGCTTGGTCGCGCCGACCTTGTAGAAGTGCGGCTGCGCGGCCAGGAAGATGCCGCCGAAGATCACCACCAGCGTATCGGCGAGCCCGCTGCCGAGCGACATCACCATCTTGCCGATGCCGCTGAAGGCGCCGCTTCCGCCCGGCTTCGCCGAGCCGACCATCTGCTTGAGCTGCTCGCCCAGACCCATGTCCCCGATCCGCGCCTCGAACATTGCCCAGGCAGCCGGAAGCGTCTTGCCGAGCGACTTCGCCTGGTCTCCGATCTGTGCGCCGAACAAGGCCGCGATCAGCCCGATCGAGCCGAGCACCAGAACTACCGAAAAACCGACTGAGACACCCATCGGCAGGCGAGTGAGCTTGGCAATCCGCTCGGCTAGCGCGCGGAAGATGGTTGCGACCACCACCGCTCCGAACAGCATCAGCAGCAGCGTCCGGAGCTGCCAGATCAGGAACACCAGCGCGAGCAACGCGACGACGATCAAGGTGCGCCGAATAAAGGTCCGGTCGTTCATGGCCTGCCAAGCGCATCGGGCAGAAGCTTTGTTCCGGAAGCGATTCGTTGGCACTGAGGACAAACCGTGGTGCCCGAAACCAGTTACCCCTTCGACGCGAGCGGAATCCTGGCCTACGCCGCCGCGAGATATCCTACGCGCATCGTGAAGTCGCCGAAATGCTCGCCGGAAAGCCGCTCGCGCGCAAAGCGCGTGAACATCTCGCCGAGTATCTCCAGGATCGCCGGCTCACCGATATTCTCGCGATAGAGGATATTGAGCCGCTCGCCGTGGAAACCGCCGCCGAGGTAGAGATTATACTTGCCGGGCGCGCGCCCGGTGAAGGCGATCTCCGCGACATAGGGCCGCGCGCAACCGTTCGGACAGCCGGTCATCCGCATCGTGATCGGCTCGTTCGACAGTCCAAGCTCGCCCAGCAGCCCCTCGACCTTTCCGACGAGATCGGGGAGGTAGCGCTCGGCTTCCGCCATCGCCAGCGGGCACGTCGGAAGTGCGACGCAGGCCATCGAATTGAGCCGCAGCGCGCTGGTCTGCGCATTGTCGCCAAGCCCATGCTCCGCGAGCAATGCGTCGATCGCGGCGCGGCCGCCGGGCTCGACATCGGCGATGATCACATTGTGATTGGGCGTCAGCCGGAATGTGCCGCGATGCACTTCGGCAATCTCGCGCAGCAGGTGCAGCAACGGCTTGCCTGGCCGATCGATGATCCGCCCGTTCTCGATGAACAGGGTGTAGTTGAAGCGCCCGTTGCTGGTCTCCTGCCAGCCAAACACGTCACCGTTGGACGTGAACTCGTACGCCCGCACCGGCTCGAACGGAGCGCCCATGCGCCGCTCGATCTCGGCCTTGATCCACGGCAGGCCCTTGTCGTCGATGGTATATTTGAACCGCGCGCGCGGCCGCTCCTTGCGATTGCCGAAGTCGCGCTGGACCGACAGGATCGCGTCGGACGCGGCGACCAGCCGGTCCTTCGGAATGTATCCGACCACGTCGCCCAATCGCGGATACGTGCGCGGCTCATTGTCGGTGCGCCCCATCCCGCCGCCAATGGTGACGTTGAAGCCCTCGAGCCCGTCCGGCCCCGCGATCGCAATGAAGCCCATGTCCTGCGTGTAGACGTCGATGTCGTTCGACGGCGGAATAACGAAACCGATCTTGAACTTGCGCGGCAAATAGGTGCGTCCGTAAAACGGCTCCTCGTTCTCGGACGTCGCGACCTTCTCCTCGCCGTACCAGATCTCGTGGTAGGCGTGCGTCTTGGGGATCACATGGTCGCTAAGCTGCTTTGACAGCGTCGCCACCTCGGCATGCAGCGCGCTGTCCGACGGATTGGCCGTCGCCATCACCGTTCGCGCATCGTCGCCGCACGCGGCAACCGTATCGAGCAGCACCTCGTGCAGCCCCTGGATCGTCGCGCGAATATCCTCCTTGACGACATAGTGGAACTGGAACGTCTGGCGCGTCGTCAACCGGATCTGGTCGCCGCCGTGGGCGCGCGCAAGCCGGTCGATCGTCAGCCATTGCTCGGGGGTGCAAACCCCCGCCGGCAGCCGCAGCCGGACCATGAACGTATAAGCGGGCTCGAGCTTCTGCCGCCGCCGCTCGTCGCGGATGTCGCGGTCGTCCTGCTGGTAGATGCCATGGAACTTCATCAATTTATTGTCTTCGAACGTGACCCCGCCGGTGATCCGGTCGATGAGGCCGCGGTCGATCGACCCGCGCAGATAATTGCTGTTGTATTTGAGCGTCTCGTCCGGCCCGAGGTTCTCGAGCGGCTGCGACAGATCGGTGCTGCGGTCGATGTTGTCAGTCATGCTGTCGGTCATTTTCGTCGGTCTCAATATACGTCGCGCTGATAGCGATGATCGCTGGCGAGGTTGCGGACATAGTCTTCGGCGGCATCAAGCTCGACGCGGCCCTGTTCGGAAACGATCCGGATCAGCGTGTCGTGCACGTCGCGCGCCATCGTCTTCTCGTCACCGCAGACATAGAGGTGCGCGCCCTCCTCGATCCAGGCGTAAAGATCGGCCGCCTGCTCGAGCATGCGGTGCTGGACATAGACTTTCGGCTGCCCCGGATCGCGCGAGAAAGCGACGTCCATTCGGTTCAGCGTCCCCTCCTTGAGCCATTGTTGCCACTCGGCCTGGTAGAGGAA
>JASLBJ010000127.1 GCA_030146725.1 Sphingomicrobium sp.
GCCCTTGGTCTGGCGGCTGGCGCAACCGGCTGCGGGGAGGACGAGCGCACAGGTCAGAAGCAGCGCGGCTCCGCGGGTCAATGTCAGCATGATTAGCTCCTTAGCGCCGCGCCGGGCATAGGCCAAGCTAGAACGGGGCCAGGCCAGAACGGGGCCAAGCCCGATCGCAGCGGCAGCCACCCTGCCCCGCCGAGCACGAACCGGGGATGAACGGCGCTCAGGCGGGCTGATGTCCTGGAACGTCGGCGTCGTCGGTGCGCAGGAAACTGTCCGGCTTGACCCCGAACAGGACCAGGATCGGCGCCGAAATGTAGATCGACGAATAGGTGCCGATGAACGTGCCGAGCAGGATCGCGGCTGTCAGTCCGAAGATCACGTCCGGCCCGAAGATCAGCAGCATCGCAAGCGCGATCATGATCGACAGCGACGTGACGATGGTCCGCGACAGCGTTTCGTTGAGCGACAGATTGAGCAGGGGCACGATCCCCATCTTGCGGAACTTGCGCAGATTCTCGCGAATCCGATCGTAGATGACGACGGTGTCGTTGAGACTGTAGCCGACGATGGCCAGAAAGGCCGCGACGACGTTGAGATCGACCTGAAGCTGGGTCAGCGCGAAGAAGCCGAAGATTACGCTGACATCATGAAACAGGGTGATCAACGCGCCGACGCCGAACTGCCACTCGAAGCGAAACCAGATGTAGATCGCGATTCCGAGCATGGCGAGCGCGATCGCCAGTGCGCCGTCGGTTGCAAGCTCCTCGCTGACCTTGCCCGAGACGGTCTCAACCGCATCGACGCGCGCGCCCGGGTACTGCCGCTCGATCATCCCTCGCACCGCGCTTGCGGCGCGGTTGGCGGCCGCTTCGCCGCCGTCGGGCCGGGGCAGCCGAATCTGGAAGCTGGTCGGGCCGCCGAACTCCTGGATGTTGGCCTCGCCGACGCCAAGCGAGCCGACGCGGCTGCGCAATTGCTCGACATCGACCGGCTGGGCGAAGGTCGTCCGGATCATCTGGCCGCCGACGAAATCGACTCCGAGATTAAGGCCGCGCACGCCGACCAGCGCAAGGCTTGCGAGCGCCACGAAGATCGACAGGATCAGCGCCAGATTGCGCCAGCGCATGAAGTCGATGTTGGTATTGTCGGGAACGAGCTTGAGGAGCTTCATAGGGTGAGCACAATCATATTGTGAGCGCTTTGGGACGCTTGCGCTTGACCCACAAGGCAACGAGCATCCGGGTGAAGCTGACCGCGGTAAACAGCGAGGTGACGATGCCGATCAGCAGCACCACCGCGAACCCGCGGATGGGTCCCGAGCCGAAATAGTACATCAAGGCGGCGGCGATGACATTGGTGATGTTCGCATCGAAGATCGCAGTCGAGGCTTCGCGGTAGCCGGTTTCAAGCGCGTCGAGGATCTTGCGCCCGCGCCTTTGCTCCTCCCGGATGCGTTCGTTGATCAGCACGTTGGCATCGACCGCGGCGCCGATGGTCAGGACGAAACCGGCAATGCCGGGCAACGTCAACGACGAGCCGAACACCGCCATGACGCCAAGGATCAGCACCGCATTCACCAGCAGCGCGACCGTCGCATAGACCCCGAAGCGCCCGTAGGTGACGAGCATGAAGAGGATCACCGCGAGTGTCGCGACGATCGCCGCGATGGTGCCCTTGCGGATGGAATCCTTGCCGAGTTCGGGTCCGACTGTGCGCTCCTCGATGACGTTCAGCTCCACCGGCAGCTTGCCCGACGCAAGGCTGATCGCCAGCGCATTGGCGCTCTCGACGGTGAAGCTGCCGCTGATCTGTGCCTGTCCGCCGAGGATCGGCTCGTTGATGTTCGGGGCCGACAGGATCTTGTTATCGAGGATGATCGCGAACGGCTTGTTGACATTCTCCTGCGTGACTCGCCCGAAGCGGCGTGCGCCGGCGGAGTTGAAGGTGATCGAGACGACCGCCTGCCCGTCCTGGTCGAAGCTCTGCTTGGCATCGATCAGCTGATCGCCCGAGACCATGACTCGGCGGCTGACCGCCATCCCCCCGGTGCCGTCGGCCATCGGCAGCACCTGACTTCCGGCCGGCGCCCGGCCGGCGGCGACTTGCGCCTGGTCGGCGGTGAGGTCGACCAGCTTGAACTCGAGCCGGGCGGTCTGGCCGATCAGGGCCTTGAGCGCCTCGGGGTCCTCGACTCCGGGCACCTGAACGAGGATTCGCTGGCCGCCCTGGTTAAGGACGGTGACTTCCTTGGTCCCCTGCGGGTCGATGCGACGGCGGACGACGTCGCGGGCGACGGTCATCGCATCGCGCAACGCGCGCGCCGAGCCGTCCGGCGTTGGAGTCAGCTGGATCCGCGCGGAGTCAACGACCGTGACGTCCCAGTCGCGGCTGCCGGTCAGGCCGACCGGCTGGGTGATCTCGCGCAGCTTCTCGACGGCAGCGTCGACCTGTCTCGGATCGCGCACCAGGAAGGTCAGGCGGCCGCCGCTGGTCGACACGTCGCCGATCTCGATCCTCGGGCGGATCCGGCGAAGTTCGGTGCTGACCGTGTCCTCCATCGCCTGGAGGCGCTGGTTGGCGGCGTCGGCGGTGTCCGCCTCGAGCAGCAGATAGCTTCCCCCGGCGAGATCGAGGCCGAGGTTGATGGTCGATTGGGGCAGGAACGCCGGCCAGCGCTCGCGCACCTGGCCTGGAAGCATGCTCGGCACCGCGAACAGGATGCCGATCAGGATGACCAGCGTGATCGACAGCACCTTCCAGCGCGGGAAGTCGAGCATCAGTCGTTAGCCGGCTTCGCTGGCTTGGTTCCGACCTGGCTGAGCGTCGACTTGACGATCCGGACCCGCACGCCCTTGGTGATCTCGACCTCGGCCTCGTCGTCG
>JASLBJ010000304.1 GCA_030146725.1 Sphingomicrobium sp.
CCCGCTGCTGATCGGCGGGGCGACGACGAGCAAGGCGCATACCGCGCTCCGGATCGACGTCGCTTACGCGGGGCCGGTGATCCACGTGCTCGACGCCAGCCGGGCGGTCGGGGTTGCCTCGAGCCTGGTGTCGGACACGCAGTGCGAGCCGCTCGTCGCCAATACCGCGGGCGAGTATGAGGCGCTGCGCAAGTCGCGCGAGCGCAGCGGGAACAGCGACTTGTCGCCGATCGCCGCGGCGCGGGCGAACGGGTTCAACTTCGATCCGGCGGGGCAGCCGCCCGCGCCGCGGCTGCCGGGTCTTCACCAGTTCGGCGAGTGGCCGCTGCGTGACCTGCGCGCGTCGATCGACTGGACGCCGTTTTTCCGCGCGTGGGAGCTGGCCGGCAATTATCCCGGCATTCTCGACGATCCGATCGTCGGGGAGAGCGCGACGAGCCTGTGGAACGATGCGCAGGAGATGCTCGACCGGATCATCGCCGAGCGCTGGCTGACCGCGAGCGGGACGGTGGGGCTGTGGCCGTGCCGGCGCGAGGGGGATGATGTGCTGGTCGACGGCAAGGTGCGCCTGCCGTTCCTTCGCCAGCAGGTGAAGAAGCGGGTCGGGCGGGCGAACATGAGCCTAGCCGACTTCATCAACCCCGACGGCGAGGACTGGATTGGCGGGTTCGCGGTCGCGATCCATGGGATCGAGCCGCATCTCGAGCGGTTCAGGGCGGCGCATGACGATTATTCTGACATCCTGCTCAAGGCACTGTCGGACCGCCTGGCCGAGAGTTTTGCCGAAGTGCTGCACGCCGAGGTGCGCAACCGCTTGTGGGCCTATGCCGACGAGCATCTGTCGAACGCGCAGCTGATCCGCGAAAGCTATCAGGGCATTCGGCCGGCACCCGGCTATCCGGCCTGTCCCGATCACAGCCTCAAGCCGTTGTTGTTCGAGCTGCTCGGGGGAGCGCCCGCGGGGGTGTCGCTGACCGAGAGTTTCGCGATGCTTCCGACTTCGGCGGTATCGGGATTTTACTTCGCGCATCGCGACAGCCAGTATTTCGGCGTTGCGCGGATCGGCGAGGACCAGCTGGGCGAATATGCCGGCCGGCGCGGGGTCGATGCCGAGACGGCGAAGCGCTGGCTGAGGCCGAACCTCGATTAGAACCGGCCCGGTCGCTACCCTGGCGAGCTGGCGGGGATCCTTGGTCCGGCGATGCTTACTTTCCGCGCTCGCCGCCCGCGCCAGGGGCCTGTTCCCAGACCTTGCGGCCGGCGACCCAGGTTTCGAGTACGCGGGTGCGGGCGAGGGCCTGCGGATCGATCGCGGCGACGTCGCGATCGACGAGGATGAAGTCCGCCCATTTGCCCGGATCGAGCGCGCCGATGCGCTGCTCGGCAAAGCCCGCATACGCGGCCCAGCGGGTGAAGCCGGCAAGCGCCTGGCCGAAGGTCACGCGCTCGTGCGGCCGCCAGCCCCCCTCGGGCACGCCGTTGACGTCCTGACGGCTGACCGCGGCGGCTAGTCCGGGGAACGGGTTGGGCGATTCGACCGGGAAATCGGAGCCGAAGGCGAGGCGCGCGCCTGAATCGAGCAGCGTCTTCCACGCGTAGGCGCCGGTCAGCCGCGCCGGGCCGAGGCGGGCTTCGGCCATCGTTCGGTCGCTGGTCTGGTGAGTGGGCTGCATCGAGGCGATGATCCGTGCGCGGGCGAGGCGCGGGATGTCGGCGGGGTCCACGACCTGAACATGCTCGATGCGCCAGCGGCGGCCGCCTGGATGGGCTTTGGCGAGGCGTTCGAAGGTGGCGATCACCTGGGCGTTGGCCTGGTCGCCGATGGCGTGGATCGCGAGCTGGAAGCCGGCATTGGCGGCGCGGTCGGCAAGTACCTGAAGCTCGGCGTCGGAGTGGAACTGGAGGCCGCGGGTGTTGGGCATGTCGGCGTAGGGTGCCTTGAGCCAGGCGCCGCGCGAGCCGAGCGCGCCGTCGCCGTAGAGCTTGACGCCGCCCATCCACAGCCGGTCGCCGTGGAGCCAGCCGGTCGGCCGGGTGATCGACGCAAGCGGCTCGACCCCGGACGCATAGGCCATGATCCTGAGCTTGAGCGCGCCGCGCTGGCCCATCCGCCGCATCGCCGCCCAGTCGGCGAGCGAGGTGCCCATGTCCGCGGTCGCGGTGATGCCGTTGGAGAGCAGCAGCCGCTGCGCCTCGGCGAGTGCGCGTTCTCGCTCGGCGGGCGGGGAGGGCGGAACGCGGGCGCCGACGAGATCGGCGGCGGAGTCGATGAACAGGCCGGTCGGGCGGCCGGCTGGATCGCGCTCGATCCGGCCGCCGGCGGGGGATTTGCTGGCGGCCGTCACGCCGGCTGCTCGCAACGCGGCGGAATTGCCGACCGAGGCGTGGCCGTCGACCCGCTCGAGCCAGACCGGCCGATCGGCGACCACCGCGTCGAGATCGGCGGCGGTGGGAAAGCGACGGTCGGGCCACAGCTCCTGGTTCCAGCCGCGGCCGAGAATCCAGCCGCTGCCCAGATTGTCGGCCGCATAGCGCCGCAGCCGGTCCTGCAACTCGGCGAGCGAGGCCGTGCCGGTGAGGTCGAGCTGGAGGGCGCCGAGGCCGAGGCCCATGACATGGCCGTGGGCGTCGATCAGCCCGGG
>JASLBJ010000311.1 GCA_030146725.1 Sphingomicrobium sp.
CCCTCGGGAACGCGCCGCCACCCGGGCGGCGGCCGGTCCTCGCCTTCGAAGCGATACTTCAGAGGAACTCGCTCCCCATCAGCGCCTGCAGCGCCGCCGGCAGCCGTACCCGCCCATCCTCGGTCTGGTGGTTCTCGAGCAGCGGCACCAGAATCCGTGGGCTGGCAAGCGCAGTATTGTTCAACGTGTGCGCGAACCGCACCTTCCCGTCGCTTCCCCGATAGCGAATGTTCGCCCGCCGCGCCTGCCAATCGTGCAGCGTCGAGCAGCTGTGCGTCTCGCGATATTTTCCGAGTGACGGCACCCAGCTTTCGATGTCGTTCATTCGATACTTGCCGAGCCCCATGTCGCCGGTCGAAGTCTCGATCACCTGATATGGGATCTCCAACGCCGCCAGCAGGCTCTCCGCAAGTTCCAGCAGCCGAGCATGCCATGTCGCCGACTGCCCCTCGTCGGCCTCGCAGATCACATATTGCTCGACCTTGACGAACTGGTGGACCCGCAGGAGGCCGCGCACGTCCTTGCCCGCGCTTCCCGCCTCGCGCCGGAAGCAGGGCGAGTAGCCGGCATAGAGGATCGGCAGCTGGTCGGCATCGACGATCTCGCCCGAGTGAAGCGACGTCAGCACCTGCTCGGCAGTGCCGGCAAGCCACAAATCGTCATTGGGCAGCTCGTACGTCTCTTCCTCGTGCCCGGGAAAATGTCCCTGGTTGAAAAAGGCCTGGGGACGGGCGATCGACGGCACCGTCATCGGCGTGAAGCCCGCATCCGCGATCCGCTCGAGCGCCCAGCCCATCAGCTTGAGTTCGAGCAGCGCCAGCCGCCCCTTGAGACAATAAGTGCGGCTTCCCGACACAAGCGTGATCCGCGACAGATCGGCCCACCCGTTCTTCTCGACCAGCGCGACATGGTCGAGCGGCGCGAACCCGAACTCGCGCGGGCTGCCTTCCCTCCGAACCACCACATTGAAGCTCTCGTCCGGCCCGACCGGTGCGCCCGCAAACGGAATGTTGGGAAGCTTCAGCATCAGCGCTCTCAGCGCCGCCTCCTTTGCCCCAAGCCCCTTCTCGAGCTCGCCCGCCCGAACCCCGGCTTCCTTCGCCCGCGCGCCAAGTGCCGCACGCTCCTCCGGAGCCGCGCTCTTGAACCCCGCGCTGATCGCGTTGCGCTCCGCCCGAAGCCCCTCGACCTCGGTCTTGATCCCCCGCGTTTCCGCCTCGAGGACAAGCAGCACCTCAAGGTCGAGCCCGACTCCCTTGTCGCGGATCGCCCGCTCGACGGCGTCGCGGTTGGCCTTGATGAAATCCATGCTCAGCATGAGCGCCAAGTGCGCGAATCCGCGCCGCAGGGCAACCGTCGCCTGATCGGGGCAGGTCGCAGGCGATTGCGCCGCTTCGGAGGAGTGTTTTACCCGCCGGCAAAGCTTTTTACGCGAAAGCGGCCGGCCCCGGAGGACAGCGTGCATGTTCCGTCTCGTCTATATCAGCACGGCGCGCGCGTCGATCACCACGCCGCTGCTCGACGCGATCCTCGGCGCGTCGCGGCGAAATAACGCCCGGCTCGACGTCACCGGCCTGCTGGTCGCCGGCCGCAACCGCTTCCTGCAGATGCTCGAGGGCGAGGAGGGACAAGTGCGCGCGCTCTACCAGCGCGTGTCCGCCGATCCGCGCCACATCGGCTGCGTGGTGCTGCGCGCCGAGCATTGCGAAATGCGCCTGTGCCCCGGCTGGGACATGGGCAGCGTCGGCCCCGGCCCCGCCCCCGACTCTTCGCAAGCGAGGGTTGCCCGAGCACTGATCGAGCGGATCGAGGACCGCACCGTCCAGGCCGAGTTCGCCTCCTTTCTCAATCTGCACGACCGCGCGGCCTGAACCGCAAGCTTGCTCGCAGCCGCGCGGCTGCTAAGCGCACCCGATGGCCTCCGGTCTCATCGCCCTCCTCGACGACGTCGCAGCGATCGCCAGGCTCGCCGCCGCGTCGGTCGACGACATCGGCCTCGCAGTCGGCAAGGCGGGGACCAAGGCCGCCGGCGTGGTCATCGACGACACTGCGGTCACGCCGCGCTACCTGACGGGCTTGAAGCCTGAGCGCGAGCTTCCGATCATCGGCAAGATCGCGCTCGGCTCGTTGCGCAACAAGCTGCTGATCCTGCTTCCCGCAGCGATGCTGCTCGCCGCCTTCGCACCCTTTATCCTCACTCCGCTGCTGATGGTCGGCGGCGCCTATCTCGCGTTCGAAGCAACCGAAAAGATCTTCGAGGCGGTCACCGGCGACCACCACGCGGAGGCCGAACTGCTCGAAGTCGACACGCCCGAGGAGCTCGAGAAACGCCAGGTCGCCGGCGCGATCCGCACCGACTTCATCCTCTCGGCCGAGATCATGGTCATCGCGCTCAACGAGCTCGAGGCCAGCAGCCTCGGCATGCAGGCCGTGGCGCTGGCGGCGGTCGGGATCGTCATCACCATCGCGGTCTACGGCGTCGTCGCGCTGATCGTGAAGCTCGACGATATCGGCCTCCACCTCGCCCGGCGCCAGAACGCCGGCAGCCAGGCGATCGGCCGCGGCCTCGTCGCTGGCGTCCCCAAGCTGCTCAAGGCCCTGTCGATCGTCGGCACCGCCGCAATGCTGTGGGTCGGCGGCGGGATCCTGGTGCACGGGCTCCACGAGATGCACATCCTGACGTTCATCCCCGACGCCGTCGACCGAGCCGCTTATGCCATCGGCGGCGACGGCGGCTTGATCAACTGGCTGGTCCATGCGCTCGGCGGCGCGCTCGTCGGGCTGATCGTAGGTGCGCCGATCGTTGCCTTGCTCCACCAGTGGCACAAGCGCGGCGGCCAACCCGAGCCAGCCGCGCACTAGTTTTTTTGTTTGGGAGTCGGCCCGCGAGTCTTTTGTGGGAGGAGTCCGGTGCCGTCTAACAAACGAAAGACTCCCGGCCCGGCACCGCCTCCGCGTCAGCGGCTCTAATCGAAGTGCAATCGCCGGTAACGGCCGCGGAAGTACAGCAACGGATCGAGCGTCGAATCGAAGCTCGCCTTGAGCACCCGGCCAACGAGGATGTGGTGATCGCCCCCGTCCTGGACCGAGAACGGCTCGCATTCGAACACGCCGAGCGAATCGTTGAGCACCGGCGCACCGAACTCGCCGCGGCACCAGTCGCCGCCGCCAAAGCGGTCCTCG
>JASLBJ010000316.1 GCA_030146725.1 Sphingomicrobium sp.
GAACAAGGTGATCGTGCGCCACGGCTCGGGCAGCATGTCGATCGAGTAAAAGGCCCCGCCGAGGAAGGTCAGCGGGGTGACGATCAGCAGCGGGATGATCTGCAGCTGCTCGAACCCCTTGGCCCAGATCCCGACGATGAATCCGAACAGGCAGAAGGTCGTCGCCACCACCAGCAGATAGAGCAGCATCCAGAACGGGTGCTCGACGCGCACGGGCACAAACAGGTTCGCGGTGAGCAGAATCACGAGCGCGACGATCATCGCCTTGGTCGCCGCGGCTCCGACGTAGCCGATCACCGTCTCCATCGCCGACAAGGGCGCCGAGAGGATCTCGTAGATCGTGCCGGTGAAGCGCGGCATGTGGATGCCGAATGATGCGTTGAAGATGCTTTCGGTGAACAGGCTGAGCATCATCAGGCCGGGGACGATGAAGCTGCCGTAGGCGATTCCGTCGATCTCGCTCATGCGGCTGCCGATCGCCGAGCCGAACACGACGAAATAGAGCGAGGTGGTGATGACCGGCACCGCGAGGCCCGTCCACAGCGTGCGGCGGAAGCGGTGAAGCTCGAACTTGTAGATCGCGAGGACGCCGCGCAGGTTCATCGGTGGGACTCCTGCACGGGGGCGTGAACGGGGGGGCCGAAAGCGGCGCGCGGCATCAGATGTTCGCTCCCACGTCGTCGTGGACCAGGCCGACGAAGATGTCCTCGAGGCTCGACTGGCGGGTGTCGAGGTCCTTGAAGGCGATCCCCTCGTCGCGCATCGCGGTCAGCAGCGAGGGGATGCCGGTGCGCGTCCCACGGGCGTCGAAGCGGTAGGTGAGGGTCCGGCCGTCGTTGCTCTGGGTGAGGTCCCAGTCGGCGAGTGCGGGAGGAAGCGTAGCCAGCGGCTCGGCGAGCTGGAGGATCAATTCCTTCTTGCCGAGCTTCTGCATCAGCGCGTGCTTTTCCTCGACCAGGATCAGCGCGCCGTTGCGGATCACGCCGACGCGGTCGGCCATCTCCTCGGCTTCCTCGATGTAGTGAGTGGTGAGGATGATCGTGGTGCCGTTGTCGCGCAGCCGCCGCACCAACTCCCACATGTCGCGGCGAAGCTCGACGTCGACGCCCGCGGTGGGCTCGTCGAGGAACAGGATCGAAGGCTCGTGGGCGAGTGCCTTGGCGATCATCACGCGGCGCTTCATGCCGCCCGACAGTTCCTTCATGATCGTCTTGCGCTTGTCCCACAGCGAGAGGTCGCGGAGCAGCTGTTCGATGATGCCTGGCGCGGG
Source organism: Sphingomicrobium sp. (assembly GCA_030146725.1). Taxonomy (GTDB): domain Bacteria; phylum Pseudomonadota; class Alphaproteobacteria; order Sphingomonadales; family Sphingomonadaceae; genus Sphingomicrobium. The sequence goes on from JASLBJ010000316.1 coordinate 1,271, forward strand.
GGCTTTCCCGAACAGCTCGCGGCTGAAGGTGACGGTGTTGAGCACCGGTTCGAACGCGTCGGTGGTCAGTTCCTGGGGGACGAGGCCGATACGGGTGCGGGCGTAGCGATAGTCGTCGCGCCAGTTGCGGCCATCGATCAGCACTTCGCCGGAGGTCGCGTTGACGGTGCCGCAGACGATGTTGATGAGCGTCGTCTTGCCCGCGCCGTTGGGGCCGAGCAGCGCGAAAATCTCGCCGCGTTCGATGTCGAGATCGACGCTTTTCAGCGCCTCGGTGCCGCTTGCATAGGCCTTGCGCAGGCCGCGGATCGAAAGGACGGTGTCGGTCATTCGATCGGTCCTGGCTCGGCCGGTGCGGCATCGTCGCGGGCCAGGCCGTGGCGCATCAGCATCGGCACGTTGACGAGCGCGAACACCAGCGTCAGCGGGATCGCGCCCCACAGCTTGAAGCCGATCCAGAACTCGGTCGAGCTGTTGCGCCAGACAATCTCGTTGAGCACGCCCATGAAGGCGAAGAACAGCGCCCAGTTGCGGGTGAGCTTGGTCCATCCGGTCGTGTCGAGGCCGGGGTAGGCGCTTCCGAGAACCGATTTGAGCAGCGGGCGGCCGGTGGCGAGGCCGAAGGCGAGGAGCAGCGCGACGAAGCCGTAGTAGATCGTCGGCTTCAGTTTGATGAAGGTTTCGTCGTGGAGGTAGAGGGTCAGGCCGCCCATCGCGATGACCATCGCGCCCGAGAACAAGAGCAGGGGCGAGATGTGGCGGAAGCGGATCGCCGAGAACAGCATCGCGGCGACCATCGCGACCATGAACGCGCCGGTGGCGATGAAGATCTTGGCCGGGCCGCTGGTCAGGAAATTGGCGGCGAAGAACACGAGCAGGGGACCGAGGTCGATCAGCAGACGGGCGCCGGGCGAGGGCTCGCGGGCGGTGGCCGTCGTCGGGGTGTCGCTCATGCCGGGAGCCCGGCAATAGCGCGGGCGACGGCGCGGGGGTCGAACGGCCGGAGGTCGCCGACGCCTTCGCCGACGCCGATCGCGTGGATCGGCAGGCCGAAGCGCTCGGCGGCGGCGACGAGCACCCCGCCGCGTGCGGTGCCGTCGAGCTTGGTCATGATCAGCCCCGTCACGCCCGCCGTCTCGCGGAACACCTCGACCTGTGCAAGCGCGTTCTGGCCGGTGGTCGCGTCGAGCACGAGCAGGATGCCGTGCGGCGCCTCGGGATTGATGCGGCCGAGCACTCGGCGGATCTTGGTCAGCTCGTCCATCAGATGGGTCTTGTTCTGAAGGCGGCCGGCGGTGTCGACGACGAGCACGTCGATCCCCTGCTCGGTTGCCTGGCGGACTCCGTCGAACACGATTCCGGCCGCATCGCCGCCCTCGCGGCCGGAAATGACGGGGGCGCCGATGCGGGTGCCCCAGATGCCGAGCTGCTCGATCGCGGCGGCGCGGAAGGTGTCGCCGGCGGCAAGGAGCACGCCGTAATCCTGCTCCTTGAGCCAGTGGCCGAGCTTGCCGATGGTGGTGGTCTTGCCCGAGCCGTTGACGCCGATCACGAG